>JAUYHV010000168.1 GCA_030689845.1 Dehalococcoidia bacterium | reverse complement strand
GTAGGGCAAATCAATCCCTTCGATTCTTATGGTGCTTCCTATGCGGGCATTTTCAACGAATTCCCGTGTAATGCGCCTGATGGTCTCCGATGGAATTCCGCAGATGCTTTCTGCCCATTCCGGGGTATATTGCATCACGTGTTCTTTTAACAACTGAAAAGCCGGTTTACATTTCACGCCGTTTACGGTGAACTCTCCTGTGAGGGCGGGATCCTTTAATCCCGGGTCGTCGAACCCGCGGGCGGCTTGCCCGGCTGCGTCCCAGATTAAAGGTTTTCCGGACTTATCACCCCGGACAAAGTTTCCTTCCGGCCCTACAAGGTAAGGGCTGTTGGTAGTTTTTTGCAAAAATTCCACATCATAAATCCCCAGTTCATTTATGATGACATTCATCATGGAAAGCATAAAGGCTATGTCAGTCCCCGGCTTGATGGGCAGCCATTCATCAGCCTTGGCTGCGGTGAGGTTCAAAACCGGGTCGATTACAACTCTCTTCACTTCGGAGTAGCGTAAATTTCCGCATATTCCCCCCGAGGCTACCATGTTGCTTCCCATGATAATCATATATTTTGTATAGTCCAGGTCGGCTACGCACCTGAAACCTCCGTGAATGGTATTGCCGAAGATGTGAACACCCAGGCCGCAGCGCATACCCGACCCGCCCCTCAGGTCCTGCATGGGACCGAAGGTTATATAAAAGGGTTCCCATGTTCCCTGCATGCTCATCTGGGCTACACTGACAAAGGTTGCGCAAACACCCCGGGGGTCTTTTTGGCGGATTGTTTTTAGCCTTTTTGCCACCGTATCCAGGGCTTCGTCCCAGCTTATTTCCACCCATCCGGGATCCTTGTCGATTCCCTTCTCGGGATTGGTCCTTTTTAACGGTGTCTTGATGCGGTGAGGGTTGTAAACCTTTTCAATAAGGCTGAAAGGTTTCGGGCAGAGCCTTCCCTGGTTTCGGGACAACTCGGCAAAACCGGCTTCCTCTGTATTACCTTCCACGTTAACCAGGACGCCGTCAATCCGGTGGTAGCGGTGCAGGCAGGGTCCCCCCGTGGCGCAAAACCAGCAGGTAGTGGGAATCCAGACGTCCTCCTTAGGATTATCCAGTTTTTTCCCTGATTTCCTGTTTGGCTGTTGCTTCAAGTCTGTATCAACCTTTTTATGTGATGGGCTTCCTTCTGCCGGAGCATATTTTTTCTTCATCACGCTGCCTCACTTCCCCGTTGGAGGAGGGGGGATTAAATGTTTTCGTGGAAAAGACTGAACTTATTTCCTCTCCCCCTTTGAAAAAGGGGGATTAAGGGGGATTTTTCACTATGTTACTCTCATATTTTCCAATATATTTTCAACCACTCCCTCAATATTCTTCAGTACTTCAGCATCAGTATATCTTAATACTTTCAGTCCATGATTCCTTAGTTGCTCATCCCTTATCCTGTCCTTCTCCATCAGCTGCTCAGAATAATGCAGGCTGCCATCCACTTCGATAACCAGCTTTGCACCGGGACAGAAAAAGTCAACTATATAATTCCCAATAATTTTTTGTCTGTAGAACTCGCGGCCATTTAGTTGTTTCTTCCTTATTTTAGACCAGATACGTATTTCGGCATCGGTCATATTCTTTCTAAGCGCTCTTGAATACTGTTTCAGGTTCTGGTCATATAACAACATTCTGAATAAAATCCCTCTCAATCTCCCTTTACGAAAGGGAGAGGATTGATATTTTACCCTTTACGAAAGGGAGAGGATTCGGGGGCTACAATTTGTGGTGATTGCCTTGATATTTTCTGGAATACAGACAGATGAGAATATTGACCTGTCAGTCTATAGCATCGATCCGGTAGTGAAAAATCCCGATGGGCGCCTTTACCTCGATTGTCTGGCCCTGAGATTTCCCAAGTATGGACTTACCCAGGGGTGACACAATGGAAATTTTCCCGCTCCGGGGATCTGCTTCTTTGGAGTCCACCAATTTATATTTGGCGAGTTCTCCCGTATCGGCATTTTTTAGCTGGACCGTGTCACCGATACTTGCGGTTGTCTTTTTATTCCGGTTCTCTTCTATCAAAGTGGCTGTTTTCAGTGTTTCCTCAAGCTCATTAATCCTGGACTGGACATGGGCTTGGGCTTCCCGGGCAGCGTCCAGGGGCGAGTTTTCCTTGAAGTCCTTGTCTGCCCGGGCTTTGTTTATTTCTTCGATCAGCCGCGGGATCTCCATTTTTAATTTCTCGAGCTGCTGTTTCATGTCGTTGAATCCCTGGACGGTAAGAGCGCTGGCTTCAGGGGCTATTTTTGTTGAGGGTTTCAGTTTCCTTTTCGATATTTGAGAGGCCTTCAGGTGGACGGAGAGATTATCCGGTGTTATGCCCTGGATTTTAAGGTACTGTAGAAAAATCTTAACCGGCTTCAGTTTTTGCAGGTAATCAACTCCGGATTCGGCAATTTGTTCAGCGTAGTTCCCCATTTCGGCCGGTGTTAAACTGGAAACGGGCTGGTTTATTCCGCACCAGCGGAGGAAAAGGTTTAATTGTTGGACATGGGCTTGCCGGGCTTCAGGCGGCAGGGTGATGATAAACCTATCGGCAGCTTCTCCCAGGCTTATGTTTTGATTAGAAACCATTTTTATCCATTGCTTGCTAAATTCCCTCTTATTTTAATAAACGTGCGACGGTGAGTCAAAAAAAAGCGGGCTGCCTCCAGTGAGAGAGCCCGCTTTTCTTCCGGATAAATCCGGTTTTTATACCTTCAATCCGGCACGGAAACCTTCTTCAACGGCTTCCATGATTTTTCTAGCCCTGATGCAATCGCCTACCGCGATAACTTTAGGTACCTTTCCTTCAAGTTCTTTGGCCAGGGAGTTATCTCCTCTCATGCCTGTGGCGATTATCACAGTGTCGGCATCGTAAAAAACATGTTCTCCCTTTTTCACACCCCTGACCCCAAGGAAGGTTATTTCCTTGCTGTCAACATTGCCTTCCATTTTTACGCCCATCTTCCGCAGGTCTCCCAGGAGGTTCCAACGGGTCAGGCGTCCAACGTCCATAGCAAAACGGGGCATAATCTCCAGGATGGTGACCTTCTTGCCTTTGGTAGCCAGGAGTTCTCCGGTTTCACAGCCGACTAACCCCCCGCCGATTATTACCACGTTGTTTCCCGCTTCCTTTTTGCCCGAGAGAATGTCGAGGACAGAAACGACCGAAGGCCATTTTAATCCTTCGATATCGGGGATAATGGGGTTGGCGCCCGTGGCAACGATAACGGCGTCCGGCTTGGCGTCTATGATATCCTTTACTTTTACTTTCTTGTTCAGGACGACCTTGACGCCGGCTTTTTTGAGCTGGGTAATTTCGTACTTCAGGAATGAAGCCATCTTATCTTTATGAAGAGGGACGATGGCCGCGTTGAGCTGGCCGCCCAATTTGCTGCCCTGATCGTAGATGGTGACATCATGTCCTCTTTTGGCCGCAACTGTCGCCGCTTCCATACCTGCGGGACCGCTGCCCACCACGATAACCTTCTTGGGTTTGGCAGCCTTTTTGATGGCCAGTTCCTTTTCTCGCCCGGCCTGGGCGTTAATGGTGCAGGCAATGGGCGTGTCAACCATTTCGACGCATTTGCTGCAAACGATACAGGTCCGGATATCGTCGAATTTTCCCTCTTTAACCAGGTTTGCCAGGTGAGGTTCGGCGATGAGAGGCCGGCCCCAAACTACCAGGTCTGCTCTGCCTTCCTTAATGGCGGCTTCTGCCATGACGGGGTCAGGAATACGCATACCGGTGGCTACAGGAACTTTTACCACTTTCTTCAATGCCTCGGCCAGGTGGATCCAGGCGCCATCGGGGGCGTACCAGTTCATGGCAGGGTGGGTGGACTCATGCCATGCCGGGACCTGGTCGAAAGCTTCTATGCCGGCTTTCTCCAGTATCTTGGCCATTTCCTTGGCGTCTTCCAGGTGGTAACCACCCTGGAAAACGAGGTCGGATGTGGCAATCTTGCATATAATCGGGAAGTCTTTGCCGGCTTTCTTTTTCATGTCAGTGATTATTTCGGTTACGATCCGCAGGCGGTTCTCTAACGAGCCGCCGTACTCGTCGGTACGTTTGTTTGTTAGAGGGGAAAGCCAGTGGCAGAGCATATAGCCTGCGCCAAGCATGATTTCAACCATGTCCCAGCCTGCCTCTTTACAGCGGCGGGCGCCGTCCCCGTAACCCTCTATAAGCATCCGGGTCTGTTCCCTGGTGAGAGCCGTGCGCGCGATAGTCCGGCTCGGCGCTCCCAGTCGGAAGGCCAGTTCCTGCCTGCCCTCAGTGGGGCTCGCTCCGGAGGGGCTGGGAGCAATGATGTCATCGTAAGGGCCGAAAGCCCAGCCGTAGCCTACACCGAACTGGGCAAAAATTTTGGCGCCGTATTTGTGCAGCAATTTTGCCAGGTCCGTCATTCCCGGAATGAATTTGTCATCCCAGACCCCGGTAAACGGGGAAAACTCCGCCAGGCGGCTGGCGGTGATGGCTATGCCGATTAAACCCGTTCCCCCTTTGGCCCTTTCCTCGTAAAAATCTTTCAGTTTTTCGCTAACAAAGCCATTTTCTGCGTATCCCACGGCCAGGGCCGGCATTTTAATCCTGTTTTTTATTTGAACATTGCCGATTTTGATGGGTTCGAAAAGACGTTTTATCTCCGGGTTCTTCAAATTTGCCTCCTTTATTATTAAAGCAAGAACCTTTTAACCGTATTATCAAGTGTCTTTTCCCGGACAGCTTAAGTACTGCGAAAGACGGACTGCTGCCCGGAAAAATAACACATCCGGTCCTCTTTAAAGTTTAACTTTATACCTTTAAACCGATTCGGAAACCGTCGTGGACGGCATTGTAGGCTTTCCTGGGGGCCACACAGTCTCCAACGCTGTGGATTTCTTCCACTTCGGACATGTAACCCAGTTCTTCAATAAGAGCCTTGTTGGGTTCCAATCCTGCGGCCAGGACGATGGTGTCTACCTTTACTGTCTGTTCTTTGCCGTCGGTACTCACTACGACACCCTCCGGGGTGACCCGTTCCACTTTAGAACCGAGCAGAAGGGTTACCTTGGCTTTGGCCAGCCTCTGCCGGAAACCCCAGATATTAAAGGCATTGATGTCGCGGCCGATTCTCTTTGAGTCATCTACAATTGTAACCGTTTTTCCCTGGGAAGCCAAAAGTTCCCCGGTCTGGACGCCGACAGCTCTGCCTCCCCAGACCAGCACATTTTTGCCCGTGGTGGCTTTGCCGTCGATTATGTCGAATGCCATCACAACGCTGGCCTTGTCAAGTCCCGGAACACTGGGCCGGACTTCTTTGGCTCCAGTGGCAACTATGACGGCATCGGGATGGTCTTTGTCGATTTGCTGGGCAGTGACCTCGGAGTTTAGATGGACTTTTACGCCCAGTTTTTTCATCATGGTCTGGTAATAGCCTATCATGTATTTCCAGTCATCGCAGTAGGGAGTTGCGCCGGCAAGGTTGAGCTGCCCGCCAAGGCGCCCGGTCTTTTCATACAGGGTAACGTCATGGCCCCGCGCTGCGGCTACCCGTGCTGCTTCCATTCCGCCGGGACCGCCGCCGACGACCATAACCTTCTTCTTGACGTCTGCCGGGCGGATCTGGGCGGCTTCCTCGAACTCTCTGCCAACCCGGGGGTTGACCATGCAGGCCATGGTGCTGTCATTGAACAGTCTCATGAAACAGCCCAGGTTGCAGGCAGGGCAAACGTTAATTTCCTCGGCGCGGCCTTCAATAATTTTCTTGGGAAAGAACGGGTCCGCTATGCCGGGCCGGCAAACCTCCCAGAAGTCGATGACGCCGTCGCCGACAGCCTTGTTGGGAATGGCCGGTGTATTTAAGCGGTAGGCCATGGTTATGGGAATACTCTTTATTTCCTTTTTAAAATTCTCGGCATAGTACAGCCAGCCTCCGGGGGGGATTTGCATAGTGAGTGCGGGATGACTTGATTCATGCCAGCCGATACTGATACTCAGGGCATCGATGCCTTCCTCTACCAGCCATTTTCCTATCTGGATGTATTCCTCGTCGGTGTTGCCGCCTTCGATATGGTCCGTCGCGTTAAGGCGGGCCATCACAGGGTAATCGGGGCCTACTTCTTTCCGGACTCTCCTCAGGATATCCAGCATGAACTTCGCCCTTTTTTCCAGGGTGCCTCCGTATTCGTCGGTCCTCTTGTTTGTCCAGGCACAGAGGAAATTCGAAATCAGGTAGCCGACGATGCCGCAGATTTCGACGCCGTCAAATCCTGCCGCTTTAATCCTCCGGGCAGCCTGGCCGTGGGCCTCGATACTTTGCTTGATTTCGTCCAGGGACATTTCCCTGCAGGGATGATATCGGGGTATTCTTGCCTGCATTGCCGTAGGGCCGATAGGTCCCTTTCCCAGCCCGTATTCGTCTGCATGCCCGTAGCGCCCGGTATGCATTAACTGTGATATGGCCACGGCGCCGTGTTTCTTGATGGCGGTAGCCAGCTTGGTCAAGCCGGGGATAAACTCGTCCTTGTCGAGCCCCATCTGAAGCTTGTACCCTTTACCCTCAATGTCCGTGTATCCGCCCTGGCTGACGACTATACCGAAGCCGCCCTTGGCTCTCTCTTCCAGGTAAGCGATTTCCTTATCACCGACGGAACCGTCGGGATTGCAGAAGTTGTTTACCGTGGCCGCATATTTCATGCGGTTTTTGATGGTCAATTTGCCTATTTTCCCGGGTTTTAACAGATTTTCATACATAGTTAAACTTTCCTCCTATTTTTATTCAAAGTTTTTATGTACCGTATTAAAAGGTCCAAACTTTACATAACATTATATACTTATAACAATTATAGCCTATTCAAAAAATATTTCTATAGGGTTTCAGGAATGCAACCCGAACGTAGTCAAATAAATGTTACGGCAGGATATTCGGCGATAAAAATAATGTTGCACTTAACGATACACTATTAATAGGCTAAAAGCAAAAGGGGGCGTTGTAGATGCAATTTCATGTCCCACTTAAGCACATGCGTTTGAAATAGCGGCGCTCTGAAAGGACGCCTTATTTACAGTATTAAAAAGAATGACCAATAGATTAAAAATACGCACCCGGAAATTTTGTTAAACAGCAGACAAGAATTTAGCACTTTTAAAAATAAATGTCAAACATACGCAATACGGGGGTAAACATTTACTTTACAAAAATATAGGCTACGGCTAAAATATATGCGGTCAGGCGGGTGTAACTCAGTGGTAGAGTGCGTGCTTCCCAAGCACGGAGCCGTGGGTTCGAATCCCATCACCCGCTCCATTTCCATTTCCATTGATTAATGCCCCCTTTTTCTTAAACGTTAACCTGCCATTCTTGGCTCTTGTTTAATGTGTTTCTCATGTTGAAACATTGGCTTTTTTACAATCTTTTGCCTCTATCCAAATATGGTCATATTCCAAAGCATTGACACCTGAATACCCCGAAGTATAATAAAAGTCTGTAGAGAGACATTAATAGGAGGTAGTCAATGATAGGTGCAATAATTGGAAAAAGATTGGTGCGATCCCAGTACAATTTGCTTAACCAGCGTGACATTCAAACATTTATGGAAGGCGTGGATGAGGACGCAAGTTTTAGTTACCCTGGTATTGTTTCTGTTAGTGGGGAAATAAAGGGTAAAAAAGATATGGAAGAATGGTTTCACAAATACATAGAGCATTTTCCCAAACTTAATATCGCTCTGAAGAATATCTTTGTTGCCAACATATTTGCTATGGGAAGTA
>JAUYHV010000151.1 GCA_030689845.1 Dehalococcoidia bacterium | reverse complement strand
AGTGTCTCATAAATGGCCTTATAATCTTTGTCATTCCGGGCTTGACCCGGAATCCAGTCTGTTGCTCTGGATTCCCGCTTTCGCGGGAATGACACCAATGGCACCGCAAATTGTAAAGAGATATTAGAGACACTACACTAGGGGGATCGCTGTGCATTTTCCTTTTTGTGCCTCACTTGCGAGAGTTAAGGAAGGAAATAAGACTAAAATATCCCGGTAAAAGGTGCGGACTATATTCCGTGTTCGTAGGCTTGTTTCGTGAACTTCCGCAATTTCAAAATAAAATTAAAGATATCCTCTCCGGTTCGTTGCCTGGAGCGGTCATATTTTTCATAGTGCACTATCTCCGACAACTTCCTGCGGTATGGCGGTGGGGTTTTGTAGTCCGGATAGCCAACAGGAACGAGGGTGTGAATAGTGAGTTCTTCCGGTACGTCAAGAATAGTCTTGAGAGACCCCTCCCAGAGGCTGCTTACACTGCACCACTGTGCTCCGAGGCCGAGAGCAGCGGCCGCCAGGCAAAGAAGTTGTGTGGCATTGGCCATGTTTTTAAAAAATACTGCGCCGGGACCACCCTCACCAAAAGCAAAGCTGGTATACAAAACACTGGCCTGCACCGTCCTTCTTTCGCCCAGGACCGCGATGATAACCGGGGCCGCCAGCAAAGAAGGCATTCCGCTGGGATACTGGCGGAGAGCCGGCATCCTTGCTTCTTCGATGCGGGTGCGTTCTATGTTAAAAACGTGGTCCCGGTTTTTTATAAATGCCCTGGCGATCTGGTCTTTAGTTCCCTGGTCTTTAATGACGATAAACTCCCAGGGCTGCCCGTTAGCTCCTGACATAGCCCACCGCCCGGCTTCCAGTATGAAATCCACCGATTCATCCGGGATAGGGTCCGGCTTGAATTTTCGGCACGACCTTCTGGTTCTCACCAGCCTTAAAAATTCTTCAGGGGATATCTTTTTTGTCATGGAATTCCCTTCCTTAAAATAAACGCCACTCCCCTCCGAAGGCGGGGTATTAAACCCCGCCTTCGGTCAAAGGAATGTTGCACCCCTTTGGAACCTCAGCCAGCAGTTACCCGCAACAGGCTGCAGGGTATAACCCTCACTGTACAGGCCGTGGGGTTTGAATTGATATGTTATCTTTTTACGTCTTCAAACCGGCTCAAATGGGGCGCTTCGCGCCAGTCTGTTATCGGCAGTTGCTTGCCTCCTTGAATCTGAAAAACCTTAACGTAATCAGCGGCATAGTGTTTTTCGGGAGTTATGGTGAGCGGTCCCGTAAGTCCCCCGGTGTCCATATTTTTGATATTCTTTTCCAGGGAATTGTAAATCACCTGGCCGTTAATTTTGTCCGGAGATATTTTATCCTTGACGATGGCCTGCTTAACCGCTTCAACAAATATTTTACCGGTCATCCAGCCAACTTCGTTTCTCATCCAGTTTTTCGACTTGCCCCGGTACTTGACCTGCATCTCCTTGAAAGCTTTCACCCCGGGAACGTTTTCTTCATACAGAGAAGAAAAGAAATGGACGAAATACATCCCCTCAGCCGCTTCTTTGGCCAGGTCGATAAGGTCGTCCGATTCCATGGCATTTGCCACGGCAATGAACTTCATGGTGTCTTTTAAGCCTAACCGTTGGGCGTCTTTCAACACCACCTGCCAGGCGGATTGGGGACCTACGGAAAGGACGTAATTGGCTCCGGCCTCTTTCAGCCTCAACAACTGAGAGGAAGTGTCCTGGGGTGCAGGCGAGGGATAGAACTCGGTTTTCAAAACATCGAGGCCTATCTCCGTGGCATACCAGTTAACTATCAATCCCGAATGTCCATAGTCAGCATCCCAGGTAAGCCAGGCTATTTTAGGCTTGCCCGACCTGCCCTCTTTTTTCCAGTCTTCCAGTATCCAGTCAAAGGCCGCTCCGGCGCCGTCGCTGTAAGAAGCCTCGGCGCTGAAAACCCATCCCGGTGGATAAAGCCCCTTGGGAGGGCCGGGCACGAGTCCTATTATCTTGTCCTCCGCCAGCTTGGGCTTTAAGGCATAAACAGAGCCGGTAATCTGAAGCCAAACAGCCTGAACCCCCTGGGTCTTCATCATCTCGTAACCTGTCAGGCTGCGGCCAACGTCAAACCTGTTATCGTAAAACGTTGTGGTGAAGTTTACTCCGGGAACTTCATTGGCCTCATTAGCGCCTTTAAGGGCATCTTCAATGCCCCAGTTATCGCCAATGGCGCCGCTTGCCGTGGGCCCGGTCAGGTCACTGATTATACCTATGGTAATGTCCACGGCTGCGGCAGGTACCGGCGCTGGTTTCTGGCAACCGCCAATCAACAATGTACCGGATATTATTATCGTGATTATCAAGTAAATCATGGGTCCGGTGAGTTTTTTAATAGTCTTCAAAGCGCATGCCTCCTTTTTAAATAATGGGTAATCCAAGTGAAACCATGGTCCTGTTAGTATATTTTTTCTTATTTTTATTATCACCTCCAATCGTCATTAGGGTATACAGCGGTAAAGCTGAAATCGCTAATCCCAATTCCGTGTGTCTGTCAAACGTTTATTGTCTCTTGCCAGTGTCCCGGAGGGAACTATTTCTATGGTGTCTATTTTTATACGGCAAATATCTTGAAACCGGTTTTGCAGCGTTTCACAGACATTTTTTTGCTCGTTGATATCGCAGGACAGTTCAAGTTTCACGGTTAACTCGTCCCGGTAGGAGGGACGTGACACAATCATGTGAAAATTACTTACCTGGGTCATGGAATCCACCAGGCCTTCCACTTCTTTCGGGTGAACGAATATGCCCCGCACTTTAACACTGTCGGTAACTCGCCCGGCGATTTTGACCAGCCGGTTCGAAGTTCTGCCGCAGCGGCATGGTTCATCATCAAAAAAAGACAGGTCTCCCGTTCCGACACGCAATACAGGGAAAGTCCTGTCAAAAGACGTTGCCACGACTTCACCGAGTTCCCCCCTCGGCATTTGTTCGCCTGTCGCCGGATCCACTATTTCCACAAAGACTTCTTCCGGGACGTGCAGACCCGCCCTCTGAGAGCAACTATAGGCCAATTGCCCCAGTTCTGCGGTACCGTAACTGTCTCCTGTGCTTATCCCGTAATCTTCCTCAAACACCCGCCTCGAGGATGGCGTCAGGCGCTCCGCTCCAAGATATGCCAGCCTTAGCTCGAAGTCCTTCCTGAAATCATACCCCATGCTTTCGGCTTTTTGAATAAGCGCCATTAAAAAGCTGGGGGTTCCCGCAAACCCTTTCACCTTTAGGTCGTGCATTACCTGTACCTGCAGCTCCGTGTTCCCGACACCAGCCGGAATAATCACGCAACCCAATTTTTCGAGCCCCTCATCCATGCTCCAGCCGGCTCTTACAAAATGGTAGGAAAAGGCGTTTATTACCACGTCACCCGGGCGAAAACCCATGGCGTAAAAGGCTTTTGCTTCAGCTACAGACCTGTTACGCCCTTCCACATCATAGATTGGACCCGGTGAAACGAATATCCTGGCCAGTTTCCCGACGGGACAGGCCAGCAGACCGCCAAAAGGTTGGTACTCTTTCTGTAACCTCCGTATCTCGCCTTTAGGCGTAACGGGCACCTTTTCCAGGTCTTTAACACTCCGGATATCCCCGGGCTTTATACAGGCAGCATCGAAAATCGACCTCATCGCCTTTGAGTGGTTATAAGCATAAGACGCAATCCGCCGGACTTCCCGGTCGTAATATGATTGCCGCGACGATACAGGCATCCCCTCTATTTCGTCGAAGAACCTGTCATCCTGTACCAATGTGCCTCTCCCTTTATTCGCTGTATTACATCCTCAGTACATTGAGACCCAGCCGACTATGTTTGAAAAACCGTGTTTATCTCGTGGCCTGTTACAAACTAAGCGTTTCTTGAAAATAATCCCGGATTCAGACCTGAGCGCCTGTAACATCAGGAATGTAGCATACCCGAAGTAACCTGTCAATAAGAACTACTGCCCGTGTCAACAGTTCCGGTTTTAATTTTATCTAATTTCGATTAGTTCTTTCAGGTAAGCCGCATACGCCTGGAAAGCAACCGGGTCGTGCAAAACAAATACAACTTCTTTAAGGGATGATGGTTCCCGTTTCAAAAAAGAGGCCACGGCATTCAAAGCGACCCGTGCCGCCTCATCAACAGGGTAGCCGTACGCCCCGGTGCTGATAGAAGGAAAGGAAACACTGCCAAGGTTGTTCGCCGCTGCCAGTTTCAGGCTCTCTCCATAACTACCGGCCAGGACTTCCGCTTCCCCTTTCGAACCACCGTGCCATACAGGGCCGACGGTATGAATAACAAATCTGGACTTCAGGCTGCCCCCGCCGGTTATTACGGCCTGGCCTGCCGGTAACCTGCCCTGCCGGGCAACTATCTCCCGGCACTCTTCGAGGATTGCGGGGCCCCCTGCCCAATGTATAGCGCCATCTACACCACCCCCACCCATCAAGCTCGAATTGGCAGCGTTTACAATGGCATCGGTATCCTGTGTTGTAATGTCACCGGTGACAAGGAAGAGTTTTACCCCGTTAATTATCGTTTGGACTGTTTCGTTATCTATCTTTTGCCTCCTGTAACGGATATTTCTTAGTTTACTCCATAAAAACAGCATATTCCAACTCGATATTTAGATTTAAATAGATTTGTAAAGTGGGGTTACTCCCTTTGCCGAAGGACTAAGGGATGGAGCCGGATATGAAACGCTCCTATGGACGCCCTTCCATTCTGCTCTGACACGTCGGGGCTCGCGGCCGAAGTCTCTCGGCCGCAGGCTCTCGGAACGGAGAACGGAGCGCACTGTGGAACAAAATATTACAATTGCTTATAATTGTTCGGCTTTATCTCAGTAATACCTGGGAAGTTCGGGAACATGCGTTCCGGGTATTTGAATTTAAGCTCATGAGAGGTGCATATGGAAAGGAAAACCCACAGGGATATCATCCAGGGCTGGCATCCCTTTTCCAGCGAAGAAATCCACGAATATGTCTCAAAAGGTATCTGGTCCAACCTTACCTTCGGGGACATCCTCGATAGAAACGCCGCCAGCATCCCCGACAGGATTGCCGTCATCGACGACTCTAAGGCCGTCACCTGGCGGGAAATGAAGCTGAAGTCGGACCGCCTGGCGCTCCACTTCCTGAAGCTCGGCCTCAAATACGGGGACTTCGTCGTCCTCATCTCCCCCAACATCGTCGAGTTTTACTTTATCCTCTTCGGCCTCGCCAGGATCGGCGTTATCCCCGTAATGTGCCTGCCCCGCCACAGGAAGATGGAGGTTTCTCACATGGTCGCCCTCCATGATGCCAGGGCCTTAATAGTCCCCTCCGGTGAGAGGTTCGATTTCACCGGCATGGTTAACGAATTCAGAAAAGAATCCCCTACCCTGGAACTGTTCTTCACCCTGGGCGGCAGCCCGGTCGAAGGCTGGCTGAGCATAGAGCAACTCCTGAAAAAGGAAATAGAGAAGGACTACCCCGGGGATTACCTCGCCGGGTTTAAACCGGACCCCAATGATATTGTGGTGGAACAGCTCTCGGGCGGGACCACCGGCCTGCCCAAAGGCATACCCCGCACCCACAACGATTACATTATGATATGGGATTATGTTGGACGGAAAGAGGGCAATACCGATGAAACCGTCACCCTTTGCATCCCCCCAGTATCCCATAACATGGCCCTCTCAGATGTGGCAGGGCCCATGTTTTTCCGGGGCGGGAAAGTGGTGATTACCAAATCCACCAGGCCGGAAGACCATTTCAAAATCATTGAAAAAAACAGGGTAACAGCGGTAGACCTTGTTCCTGTGCTACTGAGCTACTGGATGGAATCGGAAGACCTGCTGAAGAAGTACGACCTAAGCTCCCTGAAAATTTTATGTACCGGCGCTCAAAAGGTAAAACCGGAGCTGATTTTGTGGTCCATGAAAAAGCTCGGTGTCCAGTTTTGCAACACTTTTGGTATGACCGAACTTCCCGTTTTAGCGACTCGCTGGGACAGCCCCGTGGAAGCCCAGTTAAATACAGTCGGCTATCCGGCGATTACTGACAGTTGTGTTGAGATAAAGCTGGTTGATGACGATAATAATGAAGTAGCGCCGGGTGAAATCGGAGAGATGGTTATGAAGGGCCCCCTGGCATTTAAAGGTTATTTCAGGAACCCGGAAGAAAACGCTAAAAGTTTTGATAAGGACGGATTTTTTCACAGCGGGGACCTTATGTCACTGAGGCCGGATGGCTACTATGTTGTGGAGGGAAGAAAAAAGGACATGATTATCCGCGGGGGTGAAAATGTCTATCCTGAACCTGTAGAGGGCTGGCTTATGAAAAACCCGAAGGCAGCGTTTACCGCCGTCGTCGGGATGCCCGACGAAAAACTCGGGGAAAAGCTTTGCGCCTTCGTTCAGCTTGCCCCCGGGCAGCAATTGACCTTTGAGGAGATGCAGCAGTTCCTTACGAAGCAGGGGGTAGCCGTATTCCAGTGGCCGGAACGCCTGGAGGTAGTTAAAGGCTGGCCTTTGACCGCTTTAAACAAAATCGATAAACGTTCCCTCAGGGCATATATAACCGCAAAATTATTCGAAGAGGGTATTATCGATAAAAAACTGGGAGACGAGTTCTTGAAAAAAGACAAGCTGACGGTAGATGATATTGTTTCAAAACGTGTAGCCATAGACTTTGCCGGCTCGCCGTTATAAATCGGGACAGGGTGACAGTCCGGGGGACACGGTGACAATTTGCGCTGGGTTCCGCCCTTCCCCTTTAGGCGGAAGGACTTCATCCACCCTGCGTAACTGTAAAAAAACTTTATAAAAGGTCAGGAGAGGTGTACATGGAAAGGAAAACTCACAGAGATATCATCCGGGACTGGCACCCCTTTTCCAGGGAAGAAATCCACGAATATGTCTCAAAAGATATCTGGTCCAACCTTACTTTCGGGGACATCCTCGATAGAAACGCCGCCGGCATCCCCGACCGGATAGCCGTCATCGACGACTCTAAGGCCGTCACCTGGGGGGAAATGAAGGAGAAGTCGGACCGCCTGGCCCTACACTTTCTAAAGCTCGGCCTCAAATACGGGGACTTCGTCGTCCTCATCTCCCCCAACATCGTCGAGTTTTACTTTATCCTCTTCGGCCTCGCCAGGATCGGCGT
>JAUYHV010000141.1 GCA_030689845.1 Dehalococcoidia bacterium | reverse complement strand
ATATTTTATCGCCTCGGCGAAACTGTTGATTTTTGCCAGGTTGGTGTTCTCAGGGAAGCCGTCGTAGGTTAAACTCAACCAGGGCTTCCGGTATTCAGCGCTGATGCTGGAAGACACTGCCGCGACTATACCCCCCGGCATACATCCGTGGGGCATGACCGAGATAACCCCGGCTATTCCGGGGTTTTCCATCCATTCGATCCCGGTGCCTATGCTCAGAACGGCCTCGCTGCCGCACCTCGGTGACAGGTATTTGCCGGAAAATTCCAGGATTTTCTCCGTGGACAGGTCTTTTACGTCAATGAAATCCCCGAAATGCCTGGAAATGCTGTGCTCGTCTTTGAGCAAAACCCAGCGTTTTATGGTGGCAACCAGCATCTTTTTGAATTTCTTTTCCTTGACGGCATCTTCCAGGTTCCTGTAATAAATGTATTCCACCCATTCGCTCATGGGGGCTACCATCACTTCCAGGCCGACTTTTTCGCAGGTTACTTCCAGGTCCTTGTTGCTGAACCTGCTGGAGCGGAGGAATATCTCCCCGTTTATTCCAACCAGAGGCCTTCTCGGCTGAGCCGGGTCAACCAGGGACTTGAATTCCCTCTTCGCCTCTCTCAGGACCCCGGTATAGGACTGCTGTTTCCGGATGCGGTCGGTGACTTTTGCCAGGTAAATGTTAAATAGACGGTCGGCATCCCCGGCGTTTCTTTCGTAAGGCCTGGTGCGCCTCTTCATCTTTTCAAGGAAATCGACGGCTACAAATCCCCTCCAGGCAACCCTCTCAAAGTTTTTTCCCAGGTTGAAATCGCGGTACCCGTTATTGGACACGGTGGACCCGACGGGTATGCCGTACCCCAGTTCCCTGAGTATCCTGGTCTGCTCCAGGGCATACTTTCCCAGCCGGCAGGGACCGTATGCCCCCGCCGTAAAACCTTCTATTCCGTCCACATCGAATTTTTCGTGGCCGTTATCCTTGAAAAATCTTATAAAATCGCCGAGGGTTACCCGGTAAGGCAGGCACTCCTTGCCCGAGGTGACGTCATTGCTGTACAGCAGGTTCCTCTCGTCCGGTTCGGGTAACCCCACGACATTGGCGCCAAAGGACTGGGCGGCGGCGCAAAAGACGTCGGCATGAGGTGACATGCGCGGCACCAGCATTACTTTTTTCCGGTTAATGGTTTTAGGGGAACCGCGATAAATTTTTTTCAGGTCTACCGGTGTCAGGTTAAGCCGGGAAGAGGCGTGAAACCCCCGGATAGTATCGACGAAGGCTTCCAGGCGGGTGACTATACCGGCCTCGGCTGCATGCTCATCCACCTCGAGTTGTCCCAGGGGCTTCCCTCCCATTATGTCTTCGACAATATTTACGATAAAGGAATTAGGGCCGCAGCCAAAATTGCTAAGCATCAGCCCGTAAAGGGAGGGGTTAGCGGCAATGATGGCGGCAGCGGCAATGTGTTTTGATTCCGAAATCCAGTAAGGCCGGTCGGAATACTTTTTTGCGTCTATCGTAGACAGCGGAAGATAATCGAGGGGCACCGGCACCACGCCCATCTGGGCAAGTTTTTCGGCGATGCCCATGTTTGCCCCTGAATCCTGGGATACATAAGAGCGGGCTAAAAGGACCACGCCGAGGTTCCCGCTTTCTTCGATACTTTTAAGAAGCTTTTCCCCTTCGGCTGCTAAAGACTTCTCGAATGTTGCCTGGGCCTCCAGTCCCGCCAGGGCTGCCGCTTCTCCCTCTTTCTGCCCGAAGCCCAAAGCTTTGGCAATGTCAACCAGGTTCCTGACAACCTCGGCGGTGCCGAGGCTGAAGTCTAAGGTGGGGACCAGCAGTTTACTTTTTAACCCCAAAACCTGCCGGATTATGTAAGGGGATGCCTGCACCAGGGGACAGGCGTACTTCTGGTTTTCGTCGCCTTCCTTTTCTCCTAATCTTATAGCGCTGGGGAAAAGGATAAAATCAACGTCCTTGAGGTTTTCCGCATGGCCGTGAAGCAGTTTCACCGGAAAACAACTGTCTGCATAACCCAACTCTACCGACCGCTCGATAATGGTATTGTTGGTCTTGTTGGACAAAACAACCCTGACATCCAGGTGATTCAAAAAACCGAGAAACAGCGGCGCCAGGTCGAAAATCATCAGCGCCCTGGGAATACCCACGCTCGGCCCGCTGCCTTTCTTCTCCCGGAACTCCCTGAACAAGAGTTTTTCCCGTTCATCGAAAGCGGTGGTACGCTTGTCCTGTATCAGGTTCGAATCGTAGAGGTCGCAGCGGCTGCCGAAAAAGGTAGGCTTTTCTCCCCCCGTCTTCAGCCTGCTGATAGTGCAGTTATAATCGCAAAGATTACAGGCAAAAGTGGACAGGGCCGGTTTGCTTTCGATGACGGAGGTGAAGCCTTTAAATCCGGACTCCAGTCCCGCATTGTTTTCCTTCGCCAGAAGCGCGGCGCCTATGGCACCTGTAACCTCCTTGTGTTCCGCCACGATTATTTTTTTCCCCGGCAGGGCTTCTCTAAAGGCAGAGACAACCGCATTATTGTAAAATACCGCCCCTGTCAGGATGATTTTCCGGCCGAATTTTCTTTGCCCGACAACCTTCGAAAGGTAGTTCCTGGCAATGGAACTGGCGAGGCTGGCCGTAATGACATCCTTGCCTACCCCGTCCTGGAGCGCGGCCGCCACCGCCTGGCTCATGAAAGCCGCACAGCGGGTACCCAGGTCTATGGTGTGGGAAGCCTTGAAAGACAGGGAGGCAAAATCGCCGTTTTTCACCGATATTCCCAGCAAATCCGCCAGTTCATCTATAAAGCTGCCCGTACCGGCAGCGCAGGCCTTGTTCATCTGGTAATCTACGACGATGCCGTTCCGTTTAATCACCAGCTTGGAGTCCTGTCCGCCAATCTCGATAATATCCGCATCAGCGTCTATGTCTGCCGCCGCCCTCGTCTGGGCCGTAATCTCGTTCTTTACGACGTCGGCGCCGATAAAATTACCCACGAGATAGCGGCCGGAACCGGTGACACCCACTCCTTTAATCGTAACATAATCCCCGACGTTGTCCTTGAGATTGTTAAAAACCTCCTTGATGGCGTCGAGCGGTCTTCCGGCAGTCATGGTGTAATACTTGGCGACAACGGTTAATCCGGCTTCGTCCATGATAACCGCCTTAGTGCTCGTAGAGCCTACGTCCACACCGAGATAGCCCGTAAAAGGCGTGTCTACCGGCTTCTGGTACCAGGTAATACCGCCCTCGTTTTTACTGAGACCGGGTAAAACAAGATGCTCTTTCCTGCCCCCTGATTCGGT
>JAUYHV010000140.1 GCA_030689845.1 Dehalococcoidia bacterium | reverse complement strand
AACATCCAGGTACACAGGTCCGGAGCTTCGGAGAACTCCTGGATTACCGTTGTAAAAGAAGAAAATACCTTCGACCTGGTGGCTTTACAGGGAGTGGAGATACTTCTTGGCACGTCTGAGTTGGAAGCCGGGCAGTATACCCAGATAAGGCTGGACGTGACTAAGGTGATGGTGACGATGGGTAATGAGGAAATAGAGGCGAAATTGCCCGGGGAGAAACTGAAGGTGGTAAGGCCCTGGGAGATAAAAGCCGGGGAAACAACGGTCCTGACGCTGGACTTTGAAGCCGACAAATTTGTTGTAATGACTGGCAAAGGCAATGCCCAGGTAAAGCCGGTGATTAAGCTGGAAGTATCCCGGGGTAAAAGGCCGTTAAAAACGAAGGAAACAAAGGAGAAACCGGACGATAAACCCGCTCCAAAGGCGTCTCCAACAGTAGCAACAGGAGCGGAAACGACCCAACAAGGTAGTCCTCCGGGGATTCCCCACACTCTCCAGGGACGAGATAATTGCCTTTTGTGTCACGGTTCTACAGGAATTGAACCCTTTCCTTCAGACCATGCCGGGCGAACCATTGAGATATGCCAGGGATGCCACAAGGCTGCAGGGCAATAACGTAATATTAGTTTAAATAAAGGTTTTATTCCTTCCCGGTAATACGAAATAAGGAAAATCAGGGAGGCAGGGAATATCAACCAGGGTATTCGCTTGTTAAGGTGTTACCAGCGGTGGGCGGTTCCGACAAGCTGGTTAATGTCATTGATACCGGACCGGGAAAGGTAGTCGGTCAGGTCCTTGATAATGTTTATCATTGTGGATGGGTTGGTAAAGCTGGCAGTTCCTATCTCTACCGCCCTGGCTCCGGCAGCCATAAATTCCAGGACATCTTGAACGCTCTCTATTCCTCCACAGCCTACTATGGGTTTGTCGACGGCTTCCGCGACTGCATACACCATGTACAGAGCCACGGGTTTGATGGCAGGTCCCGAAAGTCCGCCGGAACCAAAAGCCGGTAGTTTCTTTTTTCCCGGTATATCTATCGCCATGCCTTTAAGGGTGTTAACCAGGCACAGGGCGTCGGCGCCTTCCCGGGCAGCCGCCCGCGCAATGGGTACGATATCGGACACATTGGGAGAAAGTTTTACTATCAAAGGCAATTCGTTCCGGGCTTTTACCGCCGCCGTAACCCGGGCTGTCAGGTCAGGCCGCCGGCCAAACTCAATCCCCCCCGCTTTTATATTCGGACAGCTAATATTCAGTTCCAGAGCGGCAATGCCCTTTACTCCCCTTAACTTTGCCGCCAGGTCTTTGTATTCTTTCAGGGATTCTCCGGCTATGTTAACGATAACAGGAACCTTCCATTCCGCCCAGACAGGGGCTTTTTCCCGGACCAGACGGTCGACACCTATATTTTCAAGGCCGATGGAGTTAAGAAGGCCTGAAGCGGTCTCAACAAGCCTTGGCTGGGGGTTGCCCTGGCGAGGATTGAGGGTTGTTCCCTTGCAAACAATAGCTCCCAGTCTCTGGATATCAGTTATTTCTGAGTACTCGTCGCCGTAACCGAACGTGCCGGAAGCTGCTATGACCGGGTTGCTTAAATTGAGACCGGTCGGGTGACCCGGGGCAAGTTGCACCATGAGTTTCAAATGGGAAGGGGGGAGGTCAGTGTCCAGGACAAAATCAGGCAATTGAGGTTATTCCCTTACGAATTGAGGCGCTCTTACATCTTCTCAATAACGGACTTCACTTTACTCGAAATAGAGATGGCTTTATCGCGGCGGTCGTCAATTTTCAACGTGGTGACAACCCGCTGCGCACCTTTGTCGAAAGGCACCTGGTGCATTTCCTTCACAGCATCAAGGACCAGGTCCAGCGGTCCCTCGATTATGGTACCCATGGCCGTTAGTTCATACTTTATGGAAGGTGATTTTTTCAATATCTGGAGGCATCCCGAAACATATTCACTAAGACTGGTATTACCGGTTCCCAGGGGGACGACGCTGACTTCAGCGACCACTTGGTGTTCAGCCATGACCTTTATAATCTCCGCATGAAGGATTTGCCCCATATTTTCAGCAGGACTATGGTAATACCGATTTCCAATACCAGACCACTGAGGACTACCAGGGTTACGTTAAGCCATAAAAGGATACCGGCGACAATCCATAAAACCATTAGAAGGGTGAGGAGTTTAATGCTGTTCTCGAACACTTTGTCGCTCATGACTTTATCCTCCTGATACTCTTTTCGTTTTTCCCGGGTCAATCAGTAATTTGACGGGCCTTCAGGGGACTACGGATATGTATATTATTTCAGGGAACATTTAAACCATATTTTAATAAGTATTCCAAACAGACGCAACCCACTACCCTTGATAAATACGGGTGAAAAAAATGCGGTGATTATTTTTTAACGGGAGGAAAATCTCCGTTTACAATCCTGAAAAACGTAACGGGCGTTTTTTTTAGATGCTCGTTTGTTTACGCCTCTTTGATTTGCCGTGCAGTGACATTTTTCTTTTTAATGGATTTCAACAGATCACCGATAATAGATTCACCGTGACTTGGGTGGCGCAATGGAAGTTCGTAATTTATTCGGTAACGCACCCTCCGCCCCTCCCTTTTCTTTTCAATGTAACCCTCTTCTGACAGGTCGGCAATTATTTTTCGTGTCGCCCTCTCAGTTATGCTGATTGATTTTGAAATGTCCAGGGCGGTGATACGGGGGTGACGGGCTATGTAGCTCAGCACCAGGGTATGGTTGGTAAGGAATGTCCACTGTGACATATTTCCCCCCCTTTATAAATTTTTCAAGAATAAAGGATGAGCCCCATTGACATTGGTTACCATCGTGCTAAAATTATACGTGAGATATTTATCACCAATTAAACAACATGATTACTATGCTCATGTGTATTGTAACACATTATTAAGAATATTCAAGGGTTTTATAGGATATTTGAAAAAAGGCCGTCTTTGCAGTCGTGAAACTTTTGGCCCCTGGTAAAAAAACTATTTTAACTGGTTCGTATTTTGTGAACAAAAATCAGGCATGGAGCAATTTTATGGTACGGGTTTGTTCGAAGGGAAAAACAATACATCCTTTTACCGATTATCGAGAGGAAAAACAAAATGTTCTGGAAAAAGAAACATGTTGAAGAGGACAATCTCAAGTCCAGCAGCACCGCTGTAGTTGAAAAGCCGATTGAAAAAGGGAAAAAACTGCCCGGGCCCAAGGACATTCCTGAAATGCTGGGGAGGTATCTTGTGGTAACATTAAAGCAGGAACCTGATTGGGTTTGGCAGCTTAAAGCCGTTTTAAAACCAAGGCCGGAAGGGAAAGACAGTTTTGATTTCCGTGTCTTCCACCTGCTCCATGCCTCGGCAAAGAATATCAAAATTATTGACTACCATACTTTTGACAAATACCCTGAACTGGTGCTCTACCAGGGCAACCTTGATAAAAAGACCTGGAAAGTCCAGATGGAAACCAAAAAGGCATAACCCCTGACACTGGAAAACCATGGAAATCCGCGTTTCCTGTTTCAATTGCGGGGATTGAGAAAATACGTCTGCCCGTCTTGCTGGAACTTTTCTATTTTGCCCAGAGAGTACAGGAATTCAAGATGAGAAAGGGTCTCCAGCACAGCCAGCCTCCTGTCCAGGGGAGGCAAGTCCTGCCAGGACCTTTTAGCATTCACCCATGATATCATGGGCGCCATCTCGTAAGCGGTTTTTGGGGTGCTCCTGCCAATACCAAGTATTTCGACATTGCGGCGGTCATGGTGGACAATTAGCTCTCCAATCCTCTTGTGAAAACCCTGGAAAACATCGTCGTGACCGGGCAAAACGATGTCTACCTCGAGTTTGTCCAGCGCCCTGAGGGAGTCCAGAAAGTCAGCCAGAGGGTTTCCCCGCTGCTGTGCGTGTAGGCTGATATTCGGTGTTAACGAGGGCAGGATGTGGTCACCTGCAATAAATAATTTATGTTCCTTTTCATACAAACAAATATGCCCTGGGGAGTGGCCGGGGGTCCATAAAACCTGAAAATTGAATTCACCGGTATTTATGGTCTCACCTCCGTGAACAAGGGTGTCGGGAAAAGCGGGGGTAACAAAGCCTAATACGGGAACAGAGGCATTTTTCAATATTTCGGCTTCCTCCCGGGGAACGCCGTTCTGCATCAGAAAAATGGCAATATCGTCCAGCAACGATTCTATATTGATGTATCGTGACTCGATTAGTCCGGCCTCGATTGCGTGCATGGTAAAGGTACACCCGCAAAGTTCCTTGAGACGCCCGACCAGGCCGAAATGGTCTGGATGAAAATGGGTAACGATAATGTGCCTGATATCCCTGAAACCTATTTTTAACTCATCAAGAGCGGCTTTATGGGCTTCGAAAGCTTCCGGTGTATTCCATCCGCAATCTACCAGGGTCCATCCGTCGTGACCCCGGACCAGGTAAGCATTTATACGCTGCAAGGCGTTATTGGGTAAAGGAATATTAATCTGGTGGATGCCGGGGATGATCTCCATATCAGTCTTTAAGATTAACCTAAATTGTGAAAGGCCGACAATCCCGGGTAATGGCCGTTAGATTCCAGTTCCTGCTCGATTTTCAACAGGCGGTTATATTTTGCCAGGCGTTCCGAGCGGCACGGCGCGCCGGCTTTGATAAATCCTGTATTGGCAGCCACCGACAGGTCCGCAATAATTGTATCCTCAGTCTCCCCGGAGCGGTGGCTTATTATGGCAGTCCACCCGGAGTTTTTCGCCATTTCTATGGCAGACAGAGTCTCTGTCAGGGTCCCTATCTGGTTCAACTTTATCAATATAGAGTTGGAGGTTTTTCCTTCGATGCCTTTTTTCAGGCGTTCTATATTGGTCACGTAAAGGTCGTCGCCTACAAGCTGGACCCGCTGCCCTATCGTGTTGTTAAGGAGCTTCCATCCAGCCCAATCATCTTCAGCCAGACCGTCCTCAATGCTAAGGATAGGGTACCTGGAAACGAGGTCGGCATAAAGTCCCACGAGTTCTTCCGAAGTAAGGGTCTTCCCTTCCATGGCCAGGGTGTAACGGCCGTCGTGAAACAGCTCACTGGCAGCTGAATCCAGGGCGATAAAGCAATCTTTGCCGGGAATATAACCCGCTGATTGTATCGCCTGGATAATAACTTCGATAGCGGCCTCATTTGACGGAAGCTGCGGGGCAAAACCCCCTTCATCGCCCACGTTGGTGCTCAGCCCCTGTTTTTTAAGGATTTCTTTTAAAGACTGGTAGACCTCGCTGCCCATTTGAACGGCCTGGAAGAAACTCCCGGCGCCAACGGGCATTATCATAAACTCCTGGAAATCAGTGGAGTTAGCGGCGTGTCTGCCACCGTTGAGTATGTTCATCATGGGAACAGGCAGGGTATTTGCCATGTTGCCGCCCAGGTTTGCATAAAGAGGACGTCCATGATAACAGGCAGCGGCCTGGGCAACTGCAAGGGAAACTCCGAGAATTGCATTCGCACCCAGCCTGGACTTGTTCGGTGTTCCGTCCATCTCTATCATCAGGTTATCGATTTCCTTCTGTTTCAGGGCATGTCTTCCAACCAAGGCGGGGCCCAGGATGTCGTTGACATTGTTGACGGCTTTCAGGACACCCATCCCGCGAAACCTTTTCTTGTCCCCGTCCCGGATTTCTACTGCCTCATATTTTCCTGTGCTGGCGCCCGAGGGCACGGCCGCAGTACCGCTGGACTCGTCTTTCAGGGTAACAGATACTTCAATGGTAGGGTTGCCCCGGGAGTCCAATATCTCCCTGGCAAAAACTCGTTCAATTATGTCCATATTGCTATTATCACCATGCCTTCCATGAGTGTTCTTTTAGCCGGTTTCAGTTTTTTGTGTTTTCCAATCTCCTCAGTATTTCCCTGCCTGCAATGACTCCCGAAGCGGAGGCCTGCACCAGTCCCCTGGTCACCCCGGCTCCATCACCCACGGCAAACATGTTGTGTACCTCCGTTTCCAGACTGGAGTTAAGTTCCAGCCTCGATGAATAAAATTTGACTTCGACACCGTACAACAGGGTATGTGCCGAAGCTACTCCCGGCACCATCTTATCCATGGCTTTCAGCATTTCCATGATATCGGTAAGGTGCCGGTAGGGTAAAACGTAGCTCAAGTCCCCCGGAGTCGCCTTCTTGAGTGTGGGTTCCACGATACTTCTTGACAGGCGCTGGGGTGTGGATCGGCGTCCAAGGTTCAAATCACCGAGCCTCTGAACAATGACCCCTCCCCCCAGCAGGTTGGCCAGGCGGGCGAGGTATCTTCCGTAGGCGATAGGTTCCCTGAAGGGTTTTGTAAACGATGTGCTGACAAGAAGGGCAAAATTGGTATTCCCTGTTTTGCGATGGGCATAGCTGTGCCCGTTTACAGTAATAACAGGGTCGGTTCCTCCCGTGTATTCAATGGTTACTTCTCCATGGGGGCACATGCAGAATGTCCTGACCCGGTCATCGAAACTCTTGGAAAAGAACTCCAGTTTCGACTCATATAATACGCTGGTCAGGTCCTCCATTACCGACGCGGGTATCTCAACCCTGACCCCGACATCAACGGGATTCAGGTGCAATGTCAGGTTAAGTTTCGTCGCTTCCTGAACGAGCCAGTCGGCTCCTTCCCGGCCGGGA
This sequence comes from Dehalococcoidia bacterium, assembly GCA_030689845.1. Classification (GTDB taxonomy): domain Bacteria; phylum Chloroflexota; class Dehalococcoidia; order JACQUA01; family JACQUA01; genus JAUYHV01. The sequence goes on along the minus strand of JAUYHV010000140.1, from coordinate 2,288 downwards.
GCAGCGAGGAGGTAACGGCAGCCGATGCTTATGCCGTCATCCAAGACTACTCCGGTAACGGTCCTGTTTTCCGTCAAAATAGACCTGACTGCCTTACCGGTCTGGATGTCCACCTTCCCCCGGAGATAATCGCGAATCCCCCTTATTATCTGGCGGGCCCGCTCCGTACCGAGGTGCCTGATGGGAACGGGTACGAGCCGCAATTCCGCCATGCTGGCCTGCCGCTGGAACCGCTCTATTTCTTCCCCGATACCGTAAACTTTTTCCGGAGCGCCATATTGAATATATTTATCGTCGACGTAGCGGATAAGTTTCCCGGTTTCTTCCTTCCCCACGTATTCGGGCAGCCTGCCCCCTACATCGGGCGAAAGGGTGAGTTTGCCGTCGCTGAAAGCCCCCGCTCCCCCCAGCCCGCATACCTGGCTGAAAGGTTCGCCGGATTTCCCCGAATCCGAAACGGATTCAATCCGGGACTCCCTCTCTTCCAGGTCGCTGCCTTTTTCCAGCAGCAAAACTCTCACGTTCCGGTTTTCCGAGAGTTCCAGGGCCGCAAAAAGCCCCGCCGGTCCGCCTCCGATGATAATTACATCATAGTGTTCCAAAGGTAAAAACTCCTTTTGGTAACTGTAAAAAAAGTTAGTTTGACCGAACTTTTTTCGTACATAATGATACCCCTGCTGCGGAGGAGTGTCAAAGAAAAAAATGCAGCACGTAAGTAAAATGTTGTAAACTACGTCGTTAAGATTGAAGCGCTGAATAATAAACCGGAGGATACCAATGATAATCGATATTTTCACTCACATGGCCCCCCAACCTTATCTTGATTTTTTGAATTCCAGGGGCAATGCCTCTATCAGAGATAAGGTTGCCCGGGTGATGGAAATTGCCAGCGACAGGCCCCAGGCTATACACGTTAAAAAAAGGGTTGAATACCTGGACCAGTACGGTATCGACAAGCAGGTCATAACCCTTGTGCACATGCTCGACAGCAACGTTGTGGTGGATGACAATGCTGAAAAACTGGAGATTGCAAGGAAAATAAATGATGCCATGGCGCGGGTAATGGAAGAGTCCGGGGGAAAGCTGGTGGGTGCCGCCAGTGTGCCGCTGGACCTGCTGGATAAGGGGGGCTTGCAGGAGATGGACCGGGCAATAAAAACCCTGGGACTGAAGGCTGTTGCCCTTTCAACCCATCTTAAAGGGAAATCCCTGGATTCTCCCGAGTACAGGGATTTCTGGTCCCACGCGGTGGAGCTTGATGTTCCGGTTTACATCCATCCCACCAACCCGGTTTCCAAGGAAGGGAGGACCTACGAAGCTGATTTTGACATTACCCATATCTTCGGCTGGCCTTTTGAAACCACCATCGTTTTAACGCGCCTGGTCATGAGCGGGATAATGGAAGAGCTTCCTAAACTTAAGGTAATAAGCCACCATTTGGGGGGAGGAATGATACCGTTTCTTTTCGGAAGGATAGGGGAGTCTTACACGGACAAGATCCAGCTTAAAACAGCCGGGAGAATATTACCCAGGCCGCCGGCAGAGTATTTTCGCCTGTTTTACTATGACACGGCCGTGGGAGGCAGCGCTGCTTCTATAAAACTTGCGAGTGAAATCATGGGGGCCGACCAGGTTGTTTTTGCCACCGATTTTCCCCACGGCCCCAACGGGGGGCTGGACCGCCTGAGGACCTACCCCGGAGTAATCAGGTCGCTGGACATCCCGGAAGCCGATAAAAACAAGATCCTGGGCGGCAATGCCGCACGGATACTCAACCTGTAAAAAGGTCCGGGGGTGAAACAAAGTCAATATCTCTTAACCCTGACTTAATAATGAAAGTTACTCTTGAGTTAGTAGATATGAAAGAAAAATCCTTAAAATAATGCCCAAGGGGTTTGCCGGTATTCGCGGGTTTTACCCGGGTCGGTAGGGTGCATTTCATATTGACTGCGTGGCGCGAAATATGGTTCCTTCTCAAACTGAGTGGGTAAGAAAAAATGAAGGTACATAGATTAAGACATATACGATGAAGGGTTCACCCGATGCGTCTTCTTTTACCCATTCCGACGAAAGTCGGAATCCAGTAATAATTATGAATGATTATTCTGTGTACATTATGGCTGGTAAACGCAATGGAACACTATATGTTGGTTTCACGGGGGACCTTGTTCAGAGGGTTTATGCTCATAAGCATGATTTAGTTGAAGGATTCACCAAAAAATACGGTGTACATCTGCTGGTATATTATGAGCCAGGCAGCGATTATGAAGGAACTCTTCAACGAGAGA
>JAUYHV010000138.1 GCA_030689845.1 Dehalococcoidia bacterium | reverse complement strand
CCTCCCTTACCCTGCATACTTTTTCAACACATTATCGACATGGTCCAGTTTAACGTTGCCGTGGTATTCCCCATCGACAATAACTATGGGGCCAAGAGCACAGGCGCCCACGCACCGCACTTCTTCGAGGGTAAATTTTTTATCTTTGGTGGTCTTGCCGCGGGTTACATCCAGGTCTCTTTCCATCTTTTCCAAAAGGAGTTCCGCTCCCCTGACGTGGCAGGCAGTGCCCATACACACATGAACCACGTGCTCGCCGCGGGGTTCGAGACTGAAAGTTTTGTAAAAAGTGCCGACGGCATAAACCTGGCTTAGCGGGACATCCAGTTCCGTGCTGACCTGCTGCAAAGCCTCCTTGGGCAGATAACGGAATTCCTCCTGGACATCCTGGAGGATAGATACAATGAGACCCTTGTCCCGGTTGTACTTTTCCACGATTGAACTTACTTTATCAAGCATGAACCGGCTCCATTTCTTTGAGTCTTGGCTGGCACTTCGCCTTAAGTTCCGCGTACTGCTTTCTGATTCTCTCTTCTATCTGCTGGACAGTTTCGGGGGGTAGGTGGCGGAATCTGCCCTGTATTTTAAAGTAGTCCGATAACGGCCTGAATTTGGGGATTTCGATAGTCATGTTATATTCCCCGTTTACTACCTCATATAGCGGGAAGACGCCTGTTTCCGCAGCCAATCGGCTCACTTTAATAGCGCTGTCAATGGGAGTGCGCCAGCCGGTAGGGCAGGGGGAATAAACATGCACATACGCGGGCCCGTTAACGAAAGCCGCCTTTTTAATCTTTTCCATCAAATCAAAAGGATAAGCCGGTGAAGCGGTGGCAACATAGGCGATTTTATGGGCGACTGCGATGGAAGGCATATCCTTCTTCCAGGTAACCTGTCCCATGCTTCGTTTTCCCGCCGGGGCAGTCGTAGTTGACGCTCCGAAGGGGGTCGAACTTGAACGCTGTACTCCGGTATTCATATAGGCCTCGTTGTCCAGGCAAATGTAGACGAAATCGTGTCCCCGTTCCATGGCTCCCGAAAGGGACTGGAGGCCGATGTCGGCGGTAGCTCCGTCACCACCGATGGCCAGGATGTTGATATGCCTTTTGAGCTTTCCTTTTCTCCTGAGGACCTTAAAGCCGGCCTCGACACCCGAAGCCACGGCGGAGGTGTTTTCAAACAGGGTATGTATCCACGGTACCCGCCAGGATGTCTGAGGCAGCTGGGAGGAAACAATCTCCATGCATCCCGTGGCCATGGCAACCACTAAATTAGACCCCAGGGCTTT
>JAUYHV010000134.1 GCA_030689845.1 Dehalococcoidia bacterium | reverse complement strand
GACAGCAGGCCCCGGCCCAGGGCAATGAAGTCAGCGTCGCCGTCCTGGAGTGTTTTTTCCGCCAGTTCCGGGTACCAGAGCTTTCCTACGGATATAACCGGTATTCCAACAACTTTTTTTACAGCGCTGGCCATATCAACCATGAAAGCCGGGGGCTGGTAGGTTGAAGGATGAGGATAATAAGAGGTTTCATAGCAGCCGGCATCTACATGCAGGGCGTCCGCTCCGGATTTTTCCAGGAGCACTGCTATTTCAAGGGATTCAGGCACCAGGCGCCCTCCATCAAGGTGGTGTTCAATGCCATAGCGGTAAATAACCGGAAAGTCCCTGCCGGCCTCTTTCTTTATTTCAGCAATAGCATCCAGGGGAAATTTCAGCCTTCCAGCCAGGTTGCCGCCGTATTTATCCTGTCTCTTATTCCACAATGCAGTCTGGAACTGGTCAAGTAAATAACCTTCATGGCCGTGCAGTTCTACCCCGTCTATGCCTGCATCTCTGGCATTTCTGGCGGCAATGCCAAAGGCTGTTATTATGCCTTCCACCTCCTGTGTGGTCAGTTCCCTGGCTTTAACCTGGGGAAGAAAAAAGCAGGGTACGTCTGAAGCAGAAATTGGCTGGGACTTCCCGGCGTTTCTCACCACGCGTCCAAACCCGGCGGTAAGCTGGATGAATATTTTAGCGCCAAAGAAGTGCACTGCTTCCGCAATTTTGCTCAGGCCCTCAAGGTGGACGGGGTTCCTAAGGTCCAGGTGGGTCGCCCACATGGGTTCCAACATGCGTTCTACAGGGGCCAGTCCAGTGATTATTAACCCCGTTTCCCCTTTTGCCCGCGCGGCGTAGTATTCCAGGACTTTATCCCCCCACCTCCCATCCGGTTCCGCAATCCTGCCAAGCCCCATGGGTGCCATGGCTATCCGGTTTTTGATATTTAAATTACCTATTTTACCCGGCTCAAATAGTTTCACTTGATTTATCTCCTTTTGTCTTGATAAGATAGCTTTATCTCAAGGCCATGGCTCAATATTACCAAATACAAGATTTCCTGTCCCCTATAGTTATACCACTTTCCAGGTTACCCATGATAAGAGCAACGAGACTTGTTTTAGGGGAGGAAATTCGTTTGATATGACACAAAACTTCGCTTATAATATTTTAAACAACGAGTCCTCCCAAGGGCACTCACCACTGAAGATTATCAGGATCTACCACGAGCCAAACATGACAATTGGTAATAATGTGATACCGAGCCTGTGAACAAGAATGAATGATGGATGACTTGAAATTAAAGTCTAACCCTGGAGTCAACCTGAAAACAGAAGCGGTAAACCTGTACTATGGAAGGTTCCAGGCCCTTAGAGGTATTACCATTAGCATTCCCCATCGTTCGATTACGGCAATAATCGGCCCGTCGGGTTGTGGAAAATCCACTCTGTTGCGAATATTCAATCGGATGAATGACCTGATACCCGGGGTCAGGGTTGAGGGTAAAGTCGAACTCGACGGCGCCTCTATTTATGAGAAGAATACGGATGTCGTAGCACTCAGAAAAAAAGTAGGCATGGTATTTCAGAAGCCTAATCCCTTCCCGATGTCCGTACTTGATAATATTGCATTTGGCCCGAGACAGCATGGAGTTAAGCGCGCGGCCGAACTTGAAGGTATTGTTGAGCAGAGTTTACGCCAGGTAGGGCTGTGGGAAGAAGTAAAGGATATTTTAATGCAACCTGCCCTATCTCTCTCCGCGGGTCAGCAGCAACTCCTGTGTATCGCCCGGGTGTTAGCTGTGGGGCCCGAAGTCATATTGATGGACGAACCATGCAGCGCCCTTGATCCGGATGCAACACTCAGAATTGAGGACTTAATGCGAGACCTGGCCCAGGATTATACAATCGTCATTGTTACTCACAACATGGAACAGGCTGCACGGATATCAGACATGTCAGCGTTTATTATGATGGAAGAAGATAAGGCAGGAGTATTGGTCGAATACAGCCCGACTGCGCAACTCTTTTCCAATCCTAAAGATAAACGCACCGATGACTATATTACCGGCCGGTTCGGATAAAGATTACAAAAAGACATACATGGAAATAAGAGTCGCGTTTCACAGGAAACTCAGGGAAATCCAGGACGATATTGTGACTATGGGCAGCATGGCGAGCAACGCTATTCTCCGTTCGGTTGAAGCACTTAAGAACAGAGACCTGGACCTGGCGCGGCAGGTAATTTTAGACGACCAGAAGATAAATCACAAGAGGTTTGAAATAGAGGAAAAGTGTATTCAACTTATTGCCACTCAGCAGCCCGTGGCAAGTGACCTGCGTATCATTGTCGCTGTGCTCTATATCATATTTGAGGTGGAGCGAATTGGTGACTATGCCGAGGGAATAGCCAAAATCGCGATAATGATTGGAGATGAACCACCCTTAAAACCTCTGATTGATATTCCTCGTATGGCGGACCATACCGTGGATATGCTGCGCCGCGCCCTGGATGCTTTCGTAAACCGTGATGCCGAAGCGGCCAGGGCAATCAGTTCCGAAGATGATTTGGTAGACCAACTTTATGACCAGGTCTTTCGCGAGCTATTAAGCTTTATGGCCGAAGACCCGAAGACTATTACACGGGCAACCCGTCTTATCTGGGTAACCCATAACCTGGAGCGCAGCGCTGACAGGGTGACCAACATATGTGAACGGGTAGTATTTGTTGTAACCGGGAAAATGGAGGAAATTGGAGTTTCAAAATATTAGCTGAACCGACGGCTCTATCAAACCACTTCAGTGTAAGGTACATGAAACATCTGGCTTTGAAGTACAGGTCGCTCAGTCGAATCAGAGCGGCTGTCTGTTTGGGGATATTAATCCTTGCTGTGGGCTTGACATCTGCCTGCGGTAAAACCTCCGGGGCAGGCCTTATCGTTGCCGGCTCCACTTCGGTGCAGCCGTTTGCCGAGGTATTAGCCGAAGAGTACATGATACAGCATCCCGATGCCTTTATTGACGTTGAGGGAGGAGGGTCTTCAGCAGGTATAGTGGCTACCCAGTCCGGCATTGCTGACATCGGTATGTCCTCCCGTGACCTGAAAGGAGAGGAGAAAAGTCTGTGGAATGTGGAAATCGCCAGAGACGGACTTGCAGTAATAATAAACCCCGGCAATCCAATTCAAAACCTCACTTTAGATCAGGTCCGGGATATATACACAGCCAAAGTTACAGGCTGGAGTCAACTCGGAGGTTCAAAATCAAAGATACATGTTATAACTCGTGAAGAAGGCTCTGGAACGCGTGGTTCCTTCGAGAGCCTGGTGATGGGTAAGGATCGAATAACCCCGAGAGCCCTGGTCCAGGACTCGAACGGGGCCACACGCCAATTAGTTGCAGACGATATTAATTCTATCGGGTTCATATCCCTGGGCTTAGTCGATGATACAGTGAAAGCCCTTGAACTGGGAGGGGTGCCGGCGACACGGGAAAATGTGATTAACGGCAGTTACGGCCTTTCCAGGCCATTTTTGTTTATCGCCCGCAGCAACCCCGTAGGGCAATCCAAGCAATTTATAGACTTCACTCTGTCTGAAGAGGGACAGAAAATCCTGGCAACCGAGGGACTGGTTCCCTCGGCGGGAGGTGTGGGGAAATGAAGAGTTTCAACGAAAAATTTGCTGAGGTTGTGTTTCTCATAATTGCCTTTTCAGCTCTCTCTGTTCTGGCCCTTATAACCGTCTTTATTTTTATAGAAGGTCTGCCGATAATCGCCAGGGTGGGTATCTTTAACTTTGTGTTTGGGATGACATGGTCTCCCAGCCATGGGGAATTTGGTATTTTCCCGATGGTTATCGGGTCTGTAGCGGTCACCCTGGGAGCAGCAATCCTGGGAGTTCCAGTCGCCCTTTGCTGCAGTATATTTCTGGCGGAGTTTGCACCGGCTAAAATCAGCAATTTAATCAGGCCCGCTATCCAGTTGCTTGCAGGCATACCGTCTGTGGTTTACGGGTTCTGGGGATTGGTATTCATTGTACCGATAATACGGAATTACCTGGGAGGACCGGGGTTAAGCATACTTGCTGGTTCTGTCATTCTCGCCATCATGATTTTGCCGACAGTAATTAGTATTTCAGAAGTTTCTCTCCTTTCGTTACCCCGTCTCTATAAAGAGGGGGCCTTTGCTTTGGGTGCAACACACTGGCAAACGATACGTTCAGTGTTGATGCCCGCCGCCAAATCGGGAATTGTGGCAGGCATCATCCTGGGTATCGGCCGGGCAATTGGCGAAACCATGGCGGTCATAATGGTTCTGGGCAATGCCGTGGCCATCCCTCTGTCAATTCTTGACCCTGCCAGGACACTGACCACGAGTATTGGTATTGAAATGGGTTATGCGTCAGGCGAACACAGGGAGGCACTTTTCGCCACAGGCATCGTACTGTTAATTATCATCATGATTCTGAACTCTATTGCCCAGTACGCCGCTCGAAAAAGATGAGGTCACTATGAGAATCAGCGCACGCAACACCCAGATGATAGCCAAAATAGTGATTTGGTCGGCCGCTCTTCTTGTCATTGTCCTTCTTTTGGACATAATGATATACATTTTGGTGAAAGGCGTGCCCACGCTCAACTGGCAATTCCTATCGGAGATTCCGCGGGATATGGGACGCTCCGGTGGCATTTCATCTTCAATTGTTGGTACTTTGCTGGTGACAGCAGTAGCCATCGTTGTTGCAACACCCCTCGGCGTCGGGACGGCATTTTACCTGACGGAGTACACCCGTGAGGGGAGAGTAACCCGTATTATCCGCTTCAGCGCGGAGTCGCTGGCAGGTATTCCATCCATTGTATACGGGCTTTTTGGCTTTATCTTCTTTGTTATATATCTCAAATTGGGGTGGTCCATCCTTTCGGGTGGGCTCACCCTTGCAGTTATGATTCTGCCTACTATCATTCGCACCTCAGAAGAGGCAATCCGCACCGTTCCTTACATGTATCGGGAGGTAAGCTTTTCACTTGGAGGTACCAAGTGGCAGACAATAACAAGGGCAGTAGTAATGTCAGCACTCCCGGGCATCGCCACCGGCATCATTCTGGGGATAGGGCGCTGTGTAGCGGAGACAGCTGCTGTTATATTAACTGCAGGCTCAGCCCTGCGTATGCCGGTTTCTGTCTTCTCACCGTCCCGGACTATGGCGGTACATTTCTATATACTGGCGCGAGAGGGGATATCATTTGAGAAGGCCTATGGCA
>JAUYHV010000131.1 GCA_030689845.1 Dehalococcoidia bacterium | reverse complement strand
CATGAAAGGGTATTGCGATATGTCTGGGGTCAGTTCTGCTGCGATTTTCCCCTCTTTCCCGACTAAGTCGGGAATGGAGTGACATTCCAGGATTTTCACATGGTCTCCGATTTTCACTTTGTTACCTCCTTCGATAATTTTAATTTCCGGCTCCGGTTAATTCGGTAGCCTCTATTAATATAATGTATCACATGCCGCAGCCTTTGTCAAGGGGACTATTAAGATAGTCTTTTCGTAGCTACCAATAGACAGTATTTACACTCGGTAGCATTTTCCAGAGATTGCTTGGTAAATAATTTGTGACATGGGTAGTGCTTTTATCGTGGGAAAAATCCTCCGGCGGAATTCCTGTCGGCCCACCGTTGAAATATCGTTGAAAAATCTGGGTGTCGGCCTGGGAAAGCCTGGGGGTGGGTGGGTGAAAGTGGGGAACAGAGACGGGGCACGTAACACCGCAGCTCAATGGTCGGCCCATCGTTGAAAAACCTGGTGTCTAAAAGTGTCCCTATCTTTCCCTATCTTTCCCTACTCAGTCCTCTTTGGTCGGGCTGGGGGGACTCGAATCGAAACCCTGACATCCCTGACGGAATGGTCCAAACATTCTTGTGGTGAAATAGCGGCGTCTTGTGCCTAAAGTTGTACGATGCGCCCCGGTTCCCGATAAGTGATATTTATTTAGCTTTAATTAACCTTTATTAACTGTTAATAACAGCCACTATACTTCCATCACTCAGTCCACGCATCCAGGACTTGCGCTGCCCGGGCTATCCAGTACGCCTTGAACACCTGCCCCTGTTCCGGGGTCAGGTCGGTCACCTCAACCATTTCCATATACCCGGGTGCACTTCCCCTGCCCTTCTTTACCGGGATTTCCCCGGTTTCGGCGGCAGGCATTTTCCCCCCGAATTTCAGGAGGAAGACTTTTAACTCCACCGGCACATCTTTATTTTTTGCCAGGTCGTCCGCAAAGGGTGTCATGCCACAACATGGACATCTCACGCGTAATCTTTCCATTTTCCTATCCTTTCCTATATATACAGGGCCTCTAATTTCGCCAACAGGGGGTCGTAGACACTCCACCCGTCTAATCCTTCGCCTCAATCGCTTTTATGCCAATCTTTTTCCCCCAGGTCGGGGTATCCGGCCATCCCGGGGGTAGGACAGCACGCGCGACATGCGGAACCATCGGGTCTTCCGGTGGCGCTTGCGGGTCAAGGCAACCATGCTGTTTCAAGTGCCCGAAACAAAACTCCTTATGGCATTTGGCACACGTCCCGGTCATGCCCTCAACCGGAATTCCCATTTCCTCGCAGGTTTTACATCTTAGCGTGTTCATTGGCTTTTCTGCTACCCTTCTTTAATTTCTTCTTTAATTTTTCTTTGCACTTTACATGATGAATACCATATTCCGAATTGGGGGACGTAACCTTTGCCGGACCACTAACTTCCGGGTCTGGATATTCTATTACTATAACAAAGGTAACTTGGCTACCTCTCCGTATCGCCTTTTTACACAGTGGACAAATGGGTGGTTTTTCATAGTAAGACTCCAGCATTCCTCTTTGGCCAATCCAAACCTGTCTATTCATTGATTTTCCTCCTATCGCTAACTACAATTTGAGTTCCTTTTTTATTTCACTCCACGGCCTTGCTGTTGTTTTATGGCGTAGCCCTTTTCTCACACCAGCCATAAATGGCTTATCTGCTTTGATATACTCAGCTACAATCCTCTTGCTCATCTCACCTGAACCATCGCAGAAAGGACACTTTACCATTTTATCAGGATTATATGTTTCCATTTTACTTCCCTCCTATCGCTAATTTATAGCAGGCATCGGCAAACGCCCCCGGCAATTTCTCTGCCATGTCTGAGTAAGATTTTATATCCTGGCCGATAAGAGTTACATCCCACTTCAACTTAGAGGAATACCAGTTAATTACAATACTGTATCCCAATTCAACAAGTTTG
>JAUYHV010000117.1 GCA_030689845.1 Dehalococcoidia bacterium | reverse complement strand
GGTAATCCAGGAGTTCTCCGAAGCTCCGGACCTGTGTACCTGGATGTTTTCCGCGGTTACCATTATCCTGGATACCCCCTCGGGCGGAGCGTCCGTCGCTCTTACCTCGATTTTACCTGTACTCCCAGCACCAGGTCCACCCTGTCCCCCGCAGCCGGCAACCATTAAAACAATGAGACCAACAACTAACGATACTATTATGTAAAAATATTTATTTTTCACCTGTTACAGTTCCTTTCTCTCTCGAAACCTGTCAATTTCACCATAATACTCTATATTATACTACGAAAAAACGGGCACACCGTTTCCTGCAACCGCAGCAAACACTCCATCCAACTTGTTCATACCCGGCCCGGTCAGTTAATACTGAGTTTCACCGGATCCACCTTCGCAGGCGCCGCGTTGACCGGGACGATCCAGTGTCTTGAAAATTGCCGTTAAACGAGATATACTGCCAGAAACCCCATAATTATCTTGAGGAAGGCGCATAAGGGCGCAGGGCAATGTTTTTCAGAAGATATTACTGGTCTTAAACATGATTAACTGGCAATGGTTTCTAAACTACGGTATCTGGCTGCTGCTCATCCTGGTTGTGGGCGGTGTAGCCTACCTGGCGTTGAGACGCGGGGCCAACAGGTTCATCGATTCTTTAATTCGCCGGTTTCCCCAGATTGAGAGGTCAAGGGATACAATATCCCATATTTTCGCTAACACAGTTTTAGTGATATGGCTTCTGGCAATCTTAATCACTTTGATGGTGGTCGTTCTGCCGTGGGCTGGTATCAGCATGCAGGGACTCACCAGCCCTTTAAAGACTCTCGGTGCAGAGGTCTTAAGGTGGCTTGTCACTCACGGAGTAAGAATAGCCGTTGTCCTGGGCCTTGGTTTTGTCCTGCAGCGAATCCTGGGGGGAATTATCCCCTCTACGATTCAAAGGGCCATGGAAGCCAGGGCACGCAAGAACCGTGAATCAAAAATCGAACTGGATAAACGCTCGGAAACTTTAAAGGTTTTCCTGACAAAACTGGTTACCCTGGCTCTCTGGATTATTTTCAGCTTTGTTATCCTTTCCGAGATTGGCCTTGATATCGCTCCCCTCCTTGCCGGCGCGGGGGTAGTAGGCTTAGCGGTAGCCTTCGGGTCACAAACCCTTATCAAGGATATCCTCCACGGCATTTTAATTATCGTGGAAAACCAGTATGGAAAAGGAGACGTTATTAAAGTAAACGGCATTGCCGGGGGCGTCGAAGAGCTTTTCTTAAGGAGGACGCTTCTCCGTGACCTTGACGGGGCACGCCATATTATCCCGAACGGAGAGATCAGGACTGTCAGCAATCTAACCCAGGAATGGGCCAGGGCCCACCTGGACATAAGTGTGGCTTATGGTGAGGACCTTGACCGGTGTATGGGAATTATGAAAAATACCTGGGAAGAACTGGCTGCCGACCCAGCCTGGTCCCAGTTCATTACGGCTAAAACCCCCTCCGTTCTCCGTGTCAACCGGTTCGGCGACTCGGGAATAGATTTGAAAATCGTCGGGGAAACCCTGCCGGCAAAACAATGGGATATCATGGGAGAGTACAGGAGACGTATAAAAAGGGTGTTCGATAACGAAGGTATTGAAATACCATGGCCGCACATCAAGCTGTATGCAGGAGACCCTTCAGCCCGGGCCTTACTGTCCAGGTATGGTCAATCGAGCCCGCCCTCGTCCTCACACTCAGGCGAGGGATCCGGTTCTCCGGGGGAGAAATAATTACTAATTAACCACGAGATTGAAATGTTGCGGTCCCGGGTGACTTGATACATAGGGCAGCCTGGTTCGGGAGGTTTTTCAAATTAGATGGACCGGGGAGGCGGTAAGGTTTTTATAATAACTTTTAAAAAGGAATAATAACATGTTAGTAAGGGATATAATGACCTGGAATGTCATAACCGCTCCGAGTACAATTCCAATCCTGGAAGCGGAACGTTTACTGGAGATCAGGGGATTTCACAGGTTACCTATCGTCGACAAAGGTCAACTTGTCGGGATTGTCACCATGGACGATCTGCTCAATGCCACTCCCCATCCGGATACACCCATGGCCCGCAGGCAAGTCGATTATCTCCTATCGAAAATGACGGTAAGGGACGTGATGAAAACTGAAGTTGTTACAGTTCATCCCGATATCCCGGTTGAACAAGCCGTGGCCATAGGTCAGAGTAAAGGGGTTGGCTCTGCCCTGGTGGTGGAGGACAACAAGGTGGTGGGTATATTAACAACCAACGACATATTCTATAAAATCGTAAACCCCTTGTTGGGAGTTAACGAAAGCGGAACCCGAATTATTGTGTACGGCGGCGGTGAAGCTGAGGCAATGCAGAAGGCCATTGGAATCGTCTCAAAATTTAAGGTACGTATTAAAGCCGCCCTTACCGTTGCAAGCAGGGAAGGTGAAAAAAATGACCTCATTCTTCACCTGGATACAGATGATAGCGCAAGTTTGATAAACAATTTGCAGGAATCAGGGTTTTCGGTGTCTTCCAGGGACTTTAAACCGTAATGTCGTTCCGGGTATACCACCATCCTTCGTCGCCGGTAAAATAAAAATACCAGGCTTTTTGTGTTAAAATACCTCGATTCTGGATATTAAAGGCTTGATTCGAGTGTTATCATCAGCTTTATTATTAAAAAATATATTTTTGTTGTCGCAGGTGTTATAGCAGTGGGTGTGGCTTCCGTTGTCCGTCGCCTTCTCTCAAAAATCTTCCGACATTCCGGCTTTTTATCC
>JAUYHV010000112.1 GCA_030689845.1 Dehalococcoidia bacterium | reverse complement strand
GGTAATGAATTGTTGCTCCATACCATTACCCTGTCAAATGTTCCTGGTGGGGCGAATAGTGTTGATGCGACGGTAACCTCACCAGATTTGATTCGGGAAGGTGATTGGCCCCGGGGAGATTCGCTTTACTGGAGTGGGGTTAATGTCAGCACCTCTTGCGTTTCGGGGGTACCGATCTGTAACGTTAATGGTGACACCCCAATTTATACTGACGCGACGGCCATATTCAACTCCTCTGCACAGGTTATTGGCGGTGGAGATTCGGATGTGGAAATTGATCGCAATAGGACTGCAGATATGGCCGGGATGACCCAAATAAAGCGTAATAACTGTGACATCTCTTCTTCCTGCACCATTCCCCCATCTGATCCGGCTCTTTGGGTGCCAACGGCGGCCGATGTTGGAGCCTGGAAGGTTTGGTGCCGTGGTTGGAATGTTTCTCCTGATCCCGATCTTGAGTGTCGGCCATTTGGTCCTTACGGTGGTTCGGTTGTGGGAGATTGTGGTCTCGGGGCTATTCGTGACGTGACGGTTGAGCTGCCGCCTCCCTGGTTCCAGATTATGGGTGGGGATGTCTTCAGTAGCGGCAGCGTCAGTAGCGATGGAGATACATATTCCCGGATTCCCGGCGGAGCCGTTCCCCCTTACTTCTACCAAGATAAGGATGGCTACCCGGGGGTGGTTTTGGCAAAGGGCGAGGCCGGCTTTGGCCCCAACTTTAATAAATACGACGCCGTTTCAAGCAGGAAATGGCTGGTTGAGGGAGAAAGTTATTCATATACAGAAAGGTATGATTATAATTATCTTTACCGCAGAATTTCGGGCAGTGAAACCATATTACCCAAGACAAATGCAGACCTCCAGAATCGGAATGAGTGGAGTAAATTAAGTGGTAGTTATCTGGTGAATGAGGATTTAACTGTTCCCGATGGAACTGTGAACGTGGGTGGAAATACGGGTAATGAGAAGGTCGTAATTTTTATTAACGGAAATTTAAACATTAATGGAAAAATCAAAAGGGGAGCCAGTGGCCCACAGAAAAACTTCGTGGCGTTTATTGTTCAGGGGAATATTGTTATTGATGGAACGGTCTCCGGCAATTCGGCAGACCATGCGATTGAAGGTATTTACCTGGCCAATGGAAAAATCAGTACCGGTGATGATTCGGCTGACCCCGATCAGCAATTTTACGCTCAGGGACTCTTTATAGCCTGGGAGGGATTTGATTTTCAGAGGACCTATCGTGGTTCGGGCGAAAGTCAACCGGCCGAAGTCTTTGAGTACGATGTTGATTTAGTGATGGATGCCCCCGGCGGATTACAGAACACGCCTCTTATCTGGACGGAAGTCGCCCCGTAAGGGCCAGGACGGTAGAACGGTAAGACAGATGACGGTAGGACAGTGTTATTCCAAGAAAGCGAAAACCTCGGGCGTCAGCCCAAGGATGACCTGCCTGTCGGTAGACAGGAGCCCCCGGACTTTCAGTCCGGGGAAGTTTATAATATTAATTTAGAAGAAGCTTTTCTACAGGCAAGAAGAAATGAGCTAATCTATTTGGGAGAAGAAAAAAATCGATTTTTAGGGAAAGGTCACCGTGTTTTACAATGGTGAGGAAGTTTTGGGCGGAGGAGTGATCGTTTAGGCGGAG
>JAUYHV010000111.1 GCA_030689845.1 Dehalococcoidia bacterium | reverse complement strand
GAGGCCTCGGGCACCAGTGGAATGAAAGCCGCTCTTAACGGAATTCCGAGTCTCAGCGTCCTCGACGGATGGTGGATTGAAGGACATGTGGAAGGTATCACAGGATGGTCCATAGGCGATAGCTGGGGTTTCAACAGCACTTCCACCGGGGAAAGCGAATCGCTTTACGACAAGCTGGAAAACATTATTGTCCCCATGTTTTACGGGCAGCCCGGCCTTTTCGCCAGGGTCATGCGTTCGGCCATCGGCTTAAACGGTTCCTTTTTTAACGCTCAGCGCATGGTATCCCAGTACCTTGAAAATGCTTACCTGACCGGGTAATAATTTCAGACGTTTTCCACTGCCGTCGTGAAAGACCTTTTTAATTAATCTTTAAAATCCGGTGCTGGATTTTAACAGACCAGCGTCGGTTGCGGCGCCTCTCCGATTTTTTCAACTTTAAGCAGGTTTGTGGAACCCGCTACCCCCACCGGGACGCCGCCAGTCACTATTATTAAATCACCGGATTTGGCAATCTTAACTTCCCTGGAAAGCCTGCCCGCTAATGAGAACAATTCGTCCACCGTCGATGGACTGTCGATAAACAGGGGATAAACTCCCCAGTGCAGCATCAGTTTTCCGCACACCTCCTCGCAGGGGGTAAGGGCCAAAATCGGTACCCGGGGGCGGTACTTGGCCAGCCGTCCCGGGGTACTGCCCGATTGGGTATAGGCGACGATTGCCGCGGCTCCGAGGCTGTGAGCCGTGTAACAGGCGCTGTAGCTGATTAATTCGTCGGTTTGTCGCTCAATCCATTTGCCCCTGGTGGCCAGAATACTGCCGTACGGCAGTTTCTTTTCCGTTTCCCGGGCAATTTTATCCATGGTGACTACTGCCTGCACAGGGTGTTTCCCGATGGATGTTTCACCGGAAAGCATCATGGCATCCGTTCCGTCGAATATGGAATTTGCAACGTCGGTAACTTCTGCCCTGGTGGGACTGGCAGACTGGATCATCGATTCGAGCATCTGGGTAGCCGTAATAACCACTTTTCCTGCCTTGTTGCACCTGCGGATTATTGACTTCTGTACCATGGGAATCTTTTCAAGGGGGATATCCACACCCAGGTCTCCCCTGGCTACCATGATACCGTCACTGGCGGCCAGAATGGCATCGAACCCGTTCACCGCCGTTCCCCTCTCTATTTTGGCAATAAGCGGGATATCAACGTTGCCGGCATGCAGCAGGGCCCTGGTCTCCTCGATATCCTGGACGCTGCTCACAAAAGATACCGCGATAAAATCCGGTTTCTGCTCCAGGCAAAAGGAGAGATGGTCTTTAAAAGAATCGGTTATAAACGGCCCCGATGTTTTCATTCCGGGCACGGCAAGTCCCCGCCCTTTTGTGATAGTGCCACCTGCTATCACTCTGCATTTCACCTCCTCGCCCTCCACTACCAGGACTTTTAAGCGCATGGCGCCGTCATCGAGGAGAACGGTATCTCCTGCCTTAACGTCTTGAGATAAAGTTGGAAGGTTTACGGGTAACAGCCCCGAATCCCCCTCAACCTGCCGGATTGTTAGAGTCACCCGGGCGCCTCTCTTTAATTCCGCTGTGCCTCCCTTTAAATCACCTATGCGGTACTTGGGACCTGGAAGGTCAATGAGAATTGCAACCAGTACTCCGAGGCGCCGGCTTATTTTTCGTATGCTTTGAATATAGCGTTCATGTTCAGCATGGGTTCCGTGGGAGAGGTTAAACCTGGACACATTCATGCCCACCATAATAAGCCGTTCCAGTGTAGCCATCGAAGACGTGGCGGGGCCGATGGTGCAGACAATCTTGGTCCGCCTTCTAAATATACGGGTGCCCGGCATTAAATTTCCTTATCTTTCAATTGGTGCATAGGGTGAATAAGTTGAATATCTGTCTTCATTCGCCAAAGCCAATTAACAGTTACCTGGAACACCCTCAGTTTGCCCGTTGTTAATCCCATTTTATGTTATCCCGAATATAAACAGGGTTTATCCAGCCAGAAGCAATGCAAGTTCCCGCAGGCTGTGATTCAATTCCTTTTTCTTGTTCCAGGTATCTTCCAGGGGAGTGTACGCAATTTCGCCACACATCTCACCCACCATACATCCGCTTTTCCCGTTTAACAGGCCTGAAACCGTCGCTGCCCCCAGCTTGCTTGCCAATACCCTGTCCCTGGCTGTGGGAGACCCTCCCCGTTGTACGTGTCCCAGGATGCACACACGTGATTCGTACCCGCATTTTTCCTTAACTTCCCGGGCGATGCGGAAACTGTCCCCGGCCTGCTCCCCCTCTGCTACCACAACTATGGCGCTCCTTTTCCCAGCGCCAAAACTATTCAGGAGGCGGTCGCAAAGTTCATCAATAGACGTCGGGATTTCGGGAATGAGCACCTCTTCGGCGCCACCTGCCAGTCCGCTTTCCAGGGCTATATAACCCGTATGCCTTCCCATGACTTCGACAAAAAAAAGCCGGTCATGGGAAAGGGCTGTATCCCTGATACGGTCAATGGATTCCAGGGCGGTATTGATGGCGGTGTCGAACCCTATGGTGAAGTCCGTCCCGTAAACATCGTTATCGATAGTACCCGGCACCCCGATAATGGCTACACCGCATTCAAGCGCAAGCTGTGTGCCTCCCCGGAAGGTGCCGTCCCCGCCGATGAGGACCAGTCCATCGATACCGTACTGGCGCAGGACTTTTATGGCCAGAGTTCTTCCTTCCTTTGTTCTGAATTCGGCGGAGCGGGCAGTGCCCAGAATGGTTCCGCCAAGATGGATGATATTAGCGACGGACCTCCTGTCCATGTGGATCAGGTCGCCGTTTATCAGTCCCTCGTACCCCCGCCTGATACCAAAAATCTCAAGGTTTTCAGAGGTGGCGGCGCGTACAACCGCCCGGATGCAGGAGTTCATACCCGGCGCATCGCCTCCGCTGGTTAAAATAGCGATCTTTTTCATAATCAACCTCCTGTCAAAATTAAGATTAACGGGGGAAACGGTTACTTGTCCCGGAGGGCGGCAACACCGGGCAGGACTTTACCCTCTAAAAATTCCAGGGAAGCGCCGCCGCCAGTGGACACGTGGTACATTTTTTTATCCAGGCCCATTTCATTAACCGCTTCAGCGGTGGAACCGCCCCCGATAATTGTTTTTGCCTTGAGATTTGAAATAATTTCGGCAATGCCGCGTGTTCCCCGGGCAAATTCCGGGACTTCAAAAACACCCATTGGACCGTTCCAGACTACGGTCTTACAAGCTTTCAATTCCCTTGAGTATTGCTCGATGGTTTCCGGCCCTATGTCAGCTATAACCAGATTTTCAGGCACCCCGGCCGCAGGGACTACTTTTACATCGGAACCGGCTTCTAATTTCTCGGCCACGACAAGATCAACGGGCAGCAATAGCTTGACTCCTGATAACGAGGCTTTCTCAGCAAGCCGGCGCACATAGTCCAGTTTATCGTTTTCCACCAGGGAACTACCCGTCCCGTAACCCCGGCTTTTCAAAAAGGTCGCCACCATGCCCCCGCCAATCAATAACAAATTCACCTTGTCGATAACATTATCCAGGACTCCTAATTTGCCTGATACCTTGGCGCCGCCTACTACCACCGCGAAAGGCCGCTCAGGATTTTCCAGGGCTCCGCCGAGGGAATCAATTTCCTTTTCCATTAAAAAGCCGGACACCGCGGGTAAATATTGTGCAACCCCTACTACCGAAGCATGGGAGCGGTGACTGGCTCCGAAAGCATCGTTAACGTAAACATCGGCCAGCCTGGAAAGGGCCAGGGCAAATTCGGGTTTATTAGATTCCTCCCCGGGGTGAAAACGCACATTCTCCAGCAGCGCTATTTCCCCGTCACGGAGTTTGGAAACGGCGGCTTCCACTTCGGGGCCGATGCAGTCCTTCAACGCCTCGACATGGACACCCAGCAACTCCGAAAGCCGTTTTGCCACGGGTGCAAGCCGCATACTCTCAACCACCTTGCCGTCCGGCCTGTCGAAATGGGAACAGAGAACTATTCGACAACGTTTTTTAATCAGGTATTCAATTGTAGGCAGGCTTGCCCTGATACGTGTATCGTCGCTGATGGAACCATCCTTGCCTACGGGCACATTAAAGTCCACCCGAACCAGGACCCTTTTCCCCGTTACATCGATATCTTTAACAGTTAGTTTATTCATATTCCCGGCAGTAAATTACAGACCTTTCTTCACGATATATAACACAAGGTCTATTAGACGGTTGCTGTATCCCCATTCGTTATCATACCATGACAAAACTTTGACCATGGTGCCGTCGACGACCATGGTATTTTCGGCATCTACAATGGAACTCGCGGGGTTACCTTTAAAATCTATACTTACCAGCGGTTCATCACAATATTCCAGTATTCCTTTGAGATGGCCCGCCGCTGCCTGTTTAAAAGCGCTGTTAACTTCTTCGACAGTCACCTTTTTCTCCAGGTCGGCGACAAAGTCGCATATTGAAACCGATGGGGTGGGGACCCTGAGGGCAATTCCGTGTAATTTACCGGCGAGTTCAGGGATAACCAGGGTTACGGCGCGGGCGGCCCCGGTGCTGGTGGGTATGATGCTGACGGCAGCCGCCCTGGCACGGCGCAGGTCGCTGTGATAGGTATCGAGAAGGCGCTGGTCGTTGGTGTATGAGTGGGCCGTCGTAAGAAGGCCCCGCGTAACGTGGAATTTATCGTTAAGAACTTTTACAACGGGAGCGATACAATTCGTGGTGCAGGAGGCATTCGATATAATATGGTGTTTGCCGGGATCGTATTTTTCGTGGTTCACTCCCATGACAATGGAAATATCTTCATTTTTACCCGGGGCCGAGATTATTACTTTTTTTGCCCCTGCCTGGCGGTGGGCGGCAGCCTTAGCCGCATCGGTAAAAAAGCCCGTCGACTCGATAACAATTTCGGCTCCGAGTTTGCCCCACGGTATATTTGCCGGGTCCCGTTCGGCTACAACTTTAATCTTCCTTTTATCTATAGTAATGGTATCCCCCGTTGCCTCAACTTTGCCGGGGAATACGCCGTAGCTGCTGTCATATTTGAAAAGGTGGGCGTTGGTTTTTGTATCCATAAGATCGTTGATTGCCACCACCTCTATATCTTCATTCCTCTCTGCGATGGCCCTCAGCACGAGTCTACCGATACGGCCAAACCCGTTAATGCCGATCTTTACTGCCATTTTGTGTTCCTCCTTTGTCTAAATTTCTCATGAATTAACTGCCGGGCTTGTTAAGTTCCTGGAGGGCAAAAGCCGCAGCCCCTATAACCCCCGAGTTCTTCCCCAGTTCCGCCCGGGAAAAACGTAACGAGTCCATTGCCGGTTTGAACGCCCTTTTTCCGGCTTCTTCGAAAGCAGGTCTCAAAAGCATGTCACCTATGTTGGACAGGCCGCCGCCAATAACTATCTTTTCAGGATTGAATATGTTGATCAAATTCGCTAATCCTACACCGAGGTAATAACCCGCCCGGGCTATCAATTCTTTAGCCAGGCTGTCTCCCTGTAATGCGGCCCTGTGGATAACTTCCGCGTTTACTTTTCCTATGTCTCCGCCTGCGAGTTTCAATATGGATGTTTCGGCCCTGCCATCGATGCTGGTCCTGGCTTCCCTGGCCAGAGCGGTCCCCGAAGCCAGGGTCTCCCAGCACCCCGTGTTCCCGCAGTTGCAAAGAGGACCATCGTCTTTGATCGTCATGTGGCCCAACTCACCTGCCATGCCCCTGGAACCGCTGTAAATTTTACCATCGATGATAATACCCCCGCCGATTCCGGTGCTGACGGTAATATAAATAAAATTCCTGCTCCCGGCTCCGGCGCCGTATTTTAGTTCCCCGAAAGCCGCGGCATTGGCATCGTTTATTAAAAAAGTCGGCGCGCCAAGTTCTTTTTCGATGATGTCCCTCAAAGGGACGTCACGCCATCCCGGTAAATTCGGAGAAGTATAAAGGATCCCCTTCTGGGGATCGGACAGGCCGGGAGCGCCAATTCCAATAGCGCTGATATCCGCATTTGCTATATCGGCTTCGTCTATTACCCGGTCGGTGGAGTCAAGAATGGATTGGATAACGGCTTCTTGCCCCTGGCTGGCGGGGGTGATGCTGTGATCCCGGGCAATTATTTCACCCTCAGGATTCACCAGGGCCGTCAAGATTTTAGTGCCGCCCAGGTCAATTCCCAGGATAATTTTTCCGGGGCCGTCGCTCATTGTTTATTCCTTCGATTGCAGTAGGGGAATGCGCGGACAACTAAAGACTACTGATAGCAAATCATAAATAAATTAAACACGTTCTATATTTGTCATTGTCTAACATTTAAAAACCTGTGTCAAGGCTTTAATCAAACCCAATTTACGGTGAAATTTGCGTCACTAACAAAATATGAGAAAACACCCCCAGTCGAGCGAAACCATTAAAATTTTTATCCCCCTTCTTGGAGACATGCCTTGAGGGTATCCGGAAATCTGATAGAATAGATATGGAGACCGTGTTATAATAGCCTGAGATTATATCTAAAGACTTAGGAAAGTTGATTCCAATGAAACGGGAAATTCCCGGAAGATCAAGGGTCACAATTGAAGGAGTCTCCCCGGAGGTTGACGGAGGGCGTTATCCTGTTAAAGGAATCGTTGGTGAAAAGGTCGTTGTGGAAGCCGACATTTTCAGCGACGGCCACGATACCATTTCCGCCGTTCTCCAGTATCGGAAAACCAGCGCAGCCGCCTGGGACGAGACCCCGATGAACCCTGTCATAAATGATCGCTGGCAGGGATTTTTCAGGATTACTGAACCTGTCAATTATGTTTATACAGTTACCGCCTGGATGGACAAGTTTAAATCCTGGCGTGTTGATCTTCTGAAAAGGGTAAAAGCCGACCAGGATATTACCGTACATCTCCTGAGCGGAGCCCGGCTCATTTCCGAGGCCAGCCATAACGCCTCAGGACTCGATGCTGATGCTCTCCAGGCATGCGCTGAAACCATGGAATCTGCCAAGGTCAGTTACCAGGACAAAGCCCGGTGTGCCCTGGCCGGCGAGATTACTTTGCTCATGGATAAATATCAGGACAGGAGGTTTGCCACTACCTACCAGAGGGAGGTTGAGGTATCTGTCGAACGGGAAAAGGCACGTTTCAGCGCCTGGTACGAAATGTTTCCCCGTTCCTGTTCACCCGAAGAGGGACGCCACGGGACCTTTAAAGATTGTGAAAATATGTTACCCTATGTCGCTTCCATGGGTTTTGACGTTCTTTATCTTCCTCCCGTCCATCCCATCGGGGAAAGCCACCGTAAAGGGAAAAATAACACTTCCCCGGTCAAACCCGGGGACCCGGGCAGTCCGTGGGCAATCGGTTCCCCGGAGGGAGGTCACAAGGCTATTCATCCTGAACTTGGAACCATCGAAGATTTCCGACACCTGGTAGGTAAAGCCAGGGAAAACAACATCGAAATAGCCCTGGATTTAGCTTTCCAATGCTCCCCGGACCATCCGTACGTTAAAGAGCATCCGGAGTGGTTTAACTGGCGCCCTGACGGTACGATCCAGTATGCCGAAAATCCTCCGAAAAAATACCAGGATATTTACCCTATTAATTTTGATACAGAACAGTGGCAAGAGTTGTGGGATGAACTTAAAAGCATCGTAGTTTACTGGGCAGAGCAGGGGATACGGTTCTTCAGGGTAGATAACCCCCACACCAAACCGTTTCCTTTTTGGGAATGGTTGATAAAAGAGATAAAGAAGGACTATCCCGATGTCCTTTTACTCGCCGAAGCCTTCACCCGGCCTAAAGTGATGCTCCAGCTCGCCAGGCTCGGTTTTACCCAATCATATACCTATTTTGCCTGGAGAAACACCAAGGCAGAATTGACGCAGTACTTCACCGAGCTTAACGAAACAGATATTCGTGAGTATTTTCGCCCGAATTTATGGATTAATACTCCCGATATTCTGACAGAGTACCTCCAGTTCGGCGGCAGAACTGCCTTTATAAGCCGCCTGGTCCTGGCTGCGATGCTGGGAGCCAGCTACGGGATTTACGGGCCGGCTTTCGAACTGTGCGAAAATCGCCCCAGGGAGCAGGGGAGCGAAGAGTATCTCGACTCGGAAAAATACGAATTGAAACACTGGGATATCTCCAGGGCAGACAGTTTGAAAGATATAATTGCCCGGGTCAACCGCATCCGGTTGAATAACCCGGCTCTCCAGAGTAACAGCAATCTGCGTTTTCACGAAGTAAACAATGAACAACTCGTTTGTTTCAGCAAGAGCACCGAGGACTTTTCAAACACCATCCTGGTGGTCGTTAACCTCGATCCAAATTACACCCAATCCGGCTGGGTGGAACTTCCCCTGGAAGAATTAGGACTGGATGAAAGCCTTCCCTACCAGATGCATGACCTTCTGAGTAATTCCCGTTATTTATGGAGCGGACCGCGGAATTACATCGAGATTAATCCGCTCGTTCTCCCGGCTCATATCTTTCAGTTGCGCCGGCGCATAAGAACAGAGCGGGACTTTGATTATTTTATGTAAAAATACATGCCCCCGGATTGGATTTCCGGATTGAAAGAAAAGAAAGCGCCTTATAATGACGACAAAACCGATTCTCCTTGTTGTAGACGGCGACCGGGATAACCTGGAACTTACCACCAGATACCTTGGACAGGAGGGGTATGACACGAGGGGAATTGCCAGTCTGGCAGATATGCAGGAGGTAGCCGGCGAGGAAGAAAAAATTGCCCTGGCCCTGATTTACCTCTCCGTTTCAGATAAAAACGTATGGGAGCGCTGTGCCGAATTACAGCAGGCTGGAATTCCATTTTTAATAATATCTCCCCAGCGAAGCCCTTCGGTTCAGAAAAACAGTTTGAAATGCGGCGCCCGGGGAGTCCTTATCAAGCCCGTGGCATTGAAGGAGTTGCTCGTACACATCCGCACTTTAACAGGGGAGCAATGATGTTCGATATAATTTTTTATAGTTTCAGATACAAAGGTTTTTCGCGCCAGAACATTCCGGGGGATAAAGTAAATAGTGACCAGACGTAATAAAGATGTCTTTAACCTGAGTGATGACCAACTCTGGTTTAAAGACGCCATAATATACGAGCTTCATATACGAGCTTTTTCTGATAGTGACGGAGATGGTGTCGGTGATATCTGGGGATTGATAAACAAGCTTGATTACCTTCAGGACCTTGGTGTCACCGCCGTGTGGTTGTTGCCTTTTTATCCTTCCCCGCAAAAAGATGACGGTTATGATATCTCGGATTATACGGACATCCAGCCGGTTTTCGGCAATTTGCATGATATGAAGACGTTTATTGACGAAGCTCACCGGCGGGGTATCCGGGTTATCTCAGAGCTGGTCATAAACCACACTTCAGACCAGCATCCCTGGTTCCAGCGGGCAAGGAATTCCCCGAAAGGCAGCCGCATGAGGAACTACTATGTCTGGAGTGATACTCCCAACAAATATAAGGATGCCCGTATTATTTTTAAAGATTCCGAATATTCTAACTGGACCCTGGACCCCGTCGCCAAAGCATATTACTGGCACAGGTTTTACTGGCATCAACCGGACCTGAACTTCGACAATCCCCTGGTCAGGAGAGCTGTTTTCAGGGTAATGGATTACTGGTTGAGGATGGGCATTGACGGAATGCGGGTTGAC
Organism: Dehalococcoidia bacterium; assembly: GCA_030689845.1. Lineage (GTDB taxonomy): Bacteria > Chloroflexota > Dehalococcoidia > JACQUA01 > JACQUA01 > JAUYHV01. Next base: position 14,584 of record JAUYHV010000111.1, on the reverse strand, counting down.
GCTGTTCCGTATCTTTACGAACGGGAAGGGACCAACTGTGAGAACTTACCCGAAACTCACAACTTTATCAGGGAATTGCGCAGACATGTCGATGACAACTTTCAAAACCGCATGCTGCTTGCGGAGGCCAATCAGTGGCCGGAGGACGCTGTGTCTTATTTCGGGAATGGCGACGAGTTTCACATGGCCTTTCATTTCCCCCTGATGCCCCGTATGTTTATGGCCATACGCATGGAAGACAGTTTTCCCATCGTCGACATACTGCAGCAAACACCGAACATACCCGAGGCATGCCAGTGGGCCTTGTTCCTTCGCAACCATGACGAACTTACCCTGGAGATGGTGACTGACGAAGAACGGGATTATATGTACCGCGTCTATGCCCAGGACGCTACCGCACGCCTTAACCTGGGAATCCGCCGGCGCCTGGCTCCTCTCCTCAACAACGACAGAAGAAAAATTGAACTGATGAACGGCCTGCTTTTCTCGCTGCCGGGCACGCCGGTTATTTACTATGGTGATGAAATAGGGATGGGGGACAATTTCTACCTCGGTGACCGCAACGGCGTCCGAACTCCAATGCAGTGGAGTCCCGATAGGAACGCCGGTTTCTCCCGGGCCAATCCCCAAAAACTTTATCTGCCGCCGATTATAGACCCGGAGTACAATTTCGAAGCTATAAACGTAGAGAACCAGCAGAAAAATACGGATTCCCTTCTCTGGTGGATGAAACGGATAATCGCTTTAAGCAGGCGTTACAAAGCCTTTGGCCGGGGGAGTATTGAGTTCCTGCAAACTGATAACCGGAAAATTCTAGCATTTATCCGCCGTTATCAAGACGAGACCATGCTGGTTGTGGCCAATCTTTCCCGCATGGCGCAGCCTGCCCACCTGAATATGTCTGAATATTCCGGACGGAGGATGGTGGAGCTATTCGGCAGGGAGGACTTTGCTCCAATCGGCGATGGAGAATATTATTTAACCCTGGCTCCCTATGCTTTTTTCTGGTTTTCCCTGGAAACCAGTCAAACAGATTCTTTACAACTTCGTTCTTTGCCTCAGGAATCTTCAGCTTCCCTTCTTACCTTAGCGGCCGCTGAAGAAGATATCCTTAAAAAACAAAACTGGCGCATACTGGAGGGTGTTATGCTTCAATACATAAGGGAGCGGCGCTGGTTTAGGGGTAAAGCGCGGATACGCCGGTCGGCCCGGGTGCTGGAGATTATCCCCCTGCATTTCAAAACATCTGCATCTCATCTTATCCTGATTCAAATAGAATATTCCGATGGAGACCCGGAGACCTACTGTCTCCCGGTCAATATTTCCAGGGAAGAGCGGGTACAAAAAATTTTACACGACTATCCCTTTGCCGCCATCGCCCGTTTAAAATCCCGGGATTCAACCGGGGCCGGAGACAGTGTCATGTACGACGCCATGGTCGATCCCGACTTCTGCGGGGAAATGCTCGGGGCGTTATCCCGGCAACGGCGATTTAAAGGAGAAGACGGGGAATTAGTAGCGACACCGACCAAGGTTTTAAAAACTGTTCAGAGTCCTTCCGATGCCACTATGGAACCTTCTCCCGTCAAAGCAGAACAAAGTAATACCTCTGTCATTTTTGGCAACAGCATGATCATGAAGCTTTTCAGGCGGGTAGAAGACGGAATCAACCCTGACGTGGAAATAGGACGTTTTTTAACTGAAAAAGTGCCGTTTCCTCACGTTCCTCCCATGGTATCCACTCTTGAGTACCGGCATCGCGATAGGAAGGTTGCAACGCTGTTTATACTCCAGGGGCTGGTGCAAAACCAGGGTGACGCCTGGCAGTATACCCTGGATTCATTGAAACGCTACTTTGAATTCGTCATGGCCCATCCTACCGTTCAGATGCCGCCAATACCATCGAGGTCCCTCTTATCCCTGAGCCTGGGCGATGAAATCCCTGTTCTTGCCCAGGAAACCATAGGACCGTACCTTGCCTCGGCACAACTTTTAGGCCAGAGGACGGCTGAACTGCACAAAGCCCTTGCGTCAGATTCAAATGATCCCGATTTTTACCCCGAGCCTTTTTCTTTCATGTACCAGAATTCCCTTTACCATGCCATGAGAAGTTTTACTATTCAAACTCTAAATCTCCTGCGGCAGCACCTATCGGACCTCTCTGAAGAACATAAATTGCTGGCGCAACAGGTTTTAGGCCGGGAGGAAGACATAATTGCCAGGTTTCTGCTTGTCCGAAAGGGGAAGTTCCAGGCATCCCGGATTCGCTGCCACGGCGACTACCATCTCGGACAGGTTCTCTTTACGGGAAAAGATTTCGTTATTATCGACTTTGAAGGTGAACCTGCCCGGCCTTTAAGTGAGAGAAGGCTGAAAAGGTCTCCCTTGAGGGATGTTGCCGGGATGATACGTTCCTTTGACTATGCCGCCCATTCCGCTTTGTTTTCCCAGGCATCCTCGACTGTCCGGCCTGAAGACCTGCCGGTCATGGAGCAGTGGGGGCATTTCTGGAGTGTTTGGGTCTCCTCGGCTTTTCTTCGATCATACCTGGACAATATTCAGCAGGCCCGGCTTCTGCCGGAGGAACAGGAGCAACTGCAGATACTCCTGGATGCCTATATCCTGGAAAAAGTTGTTTACGAAATAGGGTATGAACTCAATAACCGCCCCGACTGGGTAAAAGTGCCCCTGGAGGGCTTGCTGGACCTGCTGTCAAGGGATTGATGCCAGGTATAACAAAGCGTTACCGGTATTAGAAAAAAATAAAGAATCTGCTACCTGACGGGTTAACCTGTTTCGAATGAGGTATTTGTCAAAATGAAAAAAGAAAAAACCACAGGAACAAACACAACAGATAAAAAGAAAAAGACTCTGAATACAGATATAAGTAATGTCACCCTGTTAAGCGACGATGATATCTTCCTCTTCAACGAGGGTTCTCACTGTCGTCTTTATGATAAACTTGGTGCTCACACGGTTAAGGTTGGTGAATTAGAGGGGGTATATTTTGCGGTCTGGGCACCCGGGGTAAAAGGGGTAAACGTAATCGGGGATTTCAACAACTGGGATAAATCGACCCATCCACTGTACCCCAGGGGGCAGTCCGGAATATGGGAAGGTTTCATTGCCGGAGTCGGAAAGGGGACCCGCTATAAATTTTTCATCGTTTCAAATAACGGCAAATATAAGGTAGAAAAAGCTGACCCGCTGGCTTTTTACTCTGAAGTCTCACCAAGGACGGCTTCCATTGTCTGGGACCTGGACTATACCTGGTGTGATGGGGATTGGATGGAAAAAAGACATAGCCACAATGCCCTCGATGCCCCGATTTCAACTTATGAAGTTCACCTGGGCTCCTGGAGGCGGGTGCCGGAAGAAGATAACCGTTTCCTTACATACCGCGAACTGGCTCCCCGCTTGACCGAGTATATTAAGCAGATGGGCTTTACCCATGTTGAGTTTATGCCGATAATGGAACACCCTTTTTACGGGTCATGGGGATATCAGGTTACGGGATATTTTTGCCCCTCCAGCCGGTTCGGTACCCCCCAGGACTTCATGTATCTCATCGACTACCTGCACCAGCATAATATCGGTGTTATTCTCGACTGGGTGCCGTCGCATTTCCCCAATGACGAGCACGGACTGGGGTTCTTCAACGGAACCCATCTGTACGAGCACGGTGACCCCAGGCAGGGCATTCATCCTGACTGGGATAGCTTTATCTTCAATTACGGCAGGCACGAGGTAAGGGATTTCCTGCTTTCCAACGCCCTGTTCTGGCTGGATCGTTTTCACGCCGACGGACTGCGGGTGGATGCCGTGGCATCGATGCTTTACCTGGACTATGGCCGAAAAGAGGGGGAATGGATACCCAACGAGTTCGGAGGCAGGGAAAACCTGGAAGCCATTGCTTTTTTGCGGCGCCTCAATGAGGAAATATATAAAAATCACCCGGACGTACAACCCATCGCCGAAGAATCCACATCCTGGCCCATGGTTTCCAGGCCGACATACATTGGCGGTCTTGGTTTCGGACTAAAATGGGACATGGGCTGGATGCATGATACCCTTGATTATATGTCAAAAGAACCGGTCCACAGGAAATTCCACTATGGAAACCTGACCTTCCGCATGATTTACGCCTTTTTTGAAAACTTTGTATTACCACTTTCCCATGACGAGGTGGTTCACGGTAAAGGTTCTCTGCTGGCCAAGATGCCCGGTGACGACTGGCAGAAATTTGCTAATCTCAGGCTTCTCCTCGGCTACATGTACGCCCAGTCCGGTAAAAAACTGTTGTTCATGGGAGGGGAGTTCGGGCAATGGAAGGAATGGAACCATGATGAAAGCCTGGAATGGAATCTCCTTAATTTCGCTCCCCACTTGGGTCTTCAGCGGTGGGTGGAGGATTTAAACCGTTTCTACCGCAGCGAAAGGGCCCTCTTCGAACTTGATTTTGACAAATCCGGTTTCGAATGGATTGATTGTAATGATGTGGAAGGCTCTACGATCAGCTTCATCCGGAAAGGGCGGGAAAAGAATGACGTTGTCCTGGTTGCCTGCAACTTCACCCCGGTGCCCCGTTTTAATTACCGGGTGGGAATACCGGCCCCCGGTTTCTGGGCAGAACTTTTGAATAGCGATGCCCGGGACTACGGCGGCAGCGGCCAGGGTAACCTGGGAGGAGTAGAGGCGAATCCCATCCCCCTGCACGGGCAGCCTTGCTCCCTCACCTTCACGCTGCCCCCCCTTGCAATCGTATATTTTAAAAGGAGTGAACAATCAGAGATAAAATCCCCGGGGTAAATCCGGAGCAAAACCCTTCCTCCCTGTTCGACCTCTTTTTAAACCCGGACAGTATTGCGGTCATCGGGGCGTCCCGGGAACCGGGAAAGGTTGGTTACAACACTTTAAAAAACCTTATCGAAGGCAATTTTAAGGGCCCGATATACCCTGTAAATCCCGCGGCAGATTCCGTTCTCGGGTTAAAAAGTTATAAAAGCGTGCTCGACATCGACGGCGATGTCGGCATGGCAGTGGTTATCATTCCGGCAAAGTTCGTAGTCGACACGTTTAAAGACCTGATTGCAAAAAAAGTAAAGGCGGCCGTGGTAATAACGGCAGGTTTTAAGGAGATAGGAGGAAAGGGAGCCGAGAGGGAAAAAGAACTTTCCCGGTTATGCAAGGGGAAAATAAGGGTGATAGGTCCTAACTGCCTGGGTATCATCGACACCTACGCCAATCTAAACGCTTCCTTCGCGCCGGCCATGCCTCCCAGGGGACAGATAGGTTTCATGTCCCAATCAGGAGCCCTGGTCACAGCAATACTCGACTGGGCGGAGGGAAAAGGCATGGGTTTTTCCAAATTTATCAGCATGGGAAATAAGATGGACCTTGATGAAACCCATTATCTCCGTATGCTGGGTGAGGATGATAAAACCAGGGTAATAATTGGTTACATCGAGAGCGTGGAAGACGGCGAAACCTTCATAAAGGTTGCCCGGGAAATCTCAAGGAAGAAACCTATAATCATATTTAAATCCGGAGTATCTACCGAAGGAATCAGGGCAGCCTCATCCCATACCGGAGCACTTGCCGGAATGGACAGGGCTTATGAATGTGCCTTTAAAAAGTCAGGCATCTTGAGAGCCAGGTCCCTTGAAGACCTGTTCGATTGGGGGGAAGTATTCGCTTCCCAGCCACTGCCCAAGGGAAAAAGAGTAGCAATAGTCACCAACGCCGGTGGTCCGGGGATAATCGCTACCGACAAAGCCTCCGAAGAGGGGTTGACTCTTGCTTCATTCAACGCGGCCCTGGTGGGCAAACTAAAGGAGATTTTGCCGCCAGCCGCCTCGGTTTATAACCCCGTTGATGTCCTCGGTGATGCCACCAGCGATCGTTACGAAAAGGTCCTTGAGTTGATTATTCAGGCAGAAGAAGTGGACGGTCTTTTAATCATCCTCGCTCCCCAGGCAAGTACGCAGATTGAGGAAACAGCAAAGATAATATCGGGCTTACCCCGTTCCTCTCAAAAGGCAATTATCGCCTCGTTTATGGGAGAACACAGGGTTTCTAAAGCTTTTCACATCCTTCAAAAAGCTGGCATAGCCAGTATTCCCTTCCCTGACCGGGCAGCAGGCGCTCTGTCAAAATTGGCCCACTATAACCTTTGGAAAATGGAAAAATTAGACGGGGCCTTCATCAGGGAGATCGACAAAGAAGGGATTCGTAAACTAATTAAATCCAACCTGGATGAGAACAAAATAAAAATAGTCGATTACGAAGTACGGGATTTATTGAGTTGTTGCAAAATACCTGTGCTGCCCTCAACGCTTTCCTATACTCCGGAAGAAGCTGCAAATTATGCCAGGGAAATAGGGTTTCCCGTGGTCATGAAGGTGTATTCCCCGGAGATTTTGCACAAGACTGATGTAGGAGGAGTTCGGATCAATATACGCACTCCCGAAGAAGCCTCCCGGGCTTTTGAGGAAATTATGATTAACGTCAAGAGATATTTACCTCAAGCGCCCGTATCAGGGATTACCGTCCAGAAAATGGTGGAAGGAGGAAAAGAAGTAATCACGGGTTTTTCCCGCGACCCTCAGTTCGGCCCCCTCATCATGTTCGGCCTTGGAGGCGTGTACGTAGAAGTCTTGAAAGACGTAAATTTTGCCCTGCCTCCCCTTTCCCTCAGGGAGATAAAGGAGCTTGTTTCAGGTATAAAATCTTTTCCGTTGCTCACCGGTGTGAGGGGTGAAAAAGAGAAAGACCTGGACGCCCTGTACGATGTTATTGCCGCTGTCGCCTCTTTAGGCTTGAATTTCCCGGAAATAATGGAGATGGAAATCAATCCACTCATAGTCAAGGATAGAGGGGAAGGGGTATGGGCAGTTGATGGTAGAATAATATTAAGGGAGAAATAACCATGATTGAAGTATTTGTGGCCTCGACGAACAAATATGCCGGCAAAACACTTGTTGCCCTCGGCCTCCTGGATTTTTTCAAATCCGAAGGCATCAAAGCCGGTTATTTTAAGCCGATTGGTAAAAATTTTATACTCAAAGACGGGGAAAAAGTGGAAGAAGATGCTGTGCTGATAAAGGAAAACTTCTCCCTTGAAGACGATGTCTCCTTGATTTGCCCATTTTCTCTCGATAAACTTGATTACATTAACCTGTACCTGGGAAAGACGGGTGGCGCTGCTGATACTATTTACCGGGCATACCAGGAATTAAAAAAGGGCAAGGATGCCGTGGTGATCGGAGGAGGGCAGGATTTGTTTGACGGCTTTTCGGTAGGGGTCTCGAATATTCACTTCATCGAAAAGTACGATTTGCCCCTATTACTGGTGGACTCGCCTGTTTTCGGGGAAATCAATATCGATATGATTATGGCCATGCATGACAGGTTCAAAGATAAACTGACGGGGATCATTTTAAACAATATTCCGCCGCATCAAATCGACTTCATAAATAAATATATTGTGCCTTTCCTTACTAAACAGGGAATAAAAGTCCGTGGAATAATTCCCGTCAATCCAAAACTGAGTTCGTTGAGTATCAGCGAAATAAAAGATATACTTGGCGGCAACATCATTTGCTGCGAGGGCAAAGAAGGAGAAATAATCGAGAATTTTATGGTTGGCGCCATGAATGTCGAAGGGGCCCTGAAATATTTCCGCTCCCAGCCGAATAAAGCCGTAGTTACCGGCGGAGACCGGGCGGATATCCAGCTTGCGGCACTGGAGACTTCCACGAAACTCCTCATACTGACAGGGGGACTTTATCCCAACAGCCTTATCATTACAGCGGCCCGGGAAAAGAACGTGCCTATCATGGTGGCCGGCGACGATACACTAACGGTTGTCAGTAAAATGGGCGCTGCCGTGGGCAAAGTCAGCATTAAAGGGACCAGGATAGGGGAGAGTTTATCCACATTCAACAAATATATAGATAAAACATACCTGAAGCAACTGGCGGCTCAGGCAATTTAGCCCGTTATTTTGATACCGCAAACGATGCAATCAACAGACTCATTAAGAGCAAGCGGCATATTGCTGCATCCTACATCCCTCCCCGGACCTTACGGTATCGGCGACCTTGGGCCGGAAGCTTATCGCTTCGTTAACTTTCTTGAGGAAACGGGGCAGACTTTGTGGCAAATATTACCCGTAAATCCTCCCGGATTTGAGAATTCCCCCTATATGTGCTTCTCAGCTTTTGCCATGAACCCTCTTCTTATTAGCCCCGACGGGCTGGTTACCGAAGGTTTACTTGAACCCGGAGATACCCGGAACTTGCCCCAGTTTAATCCCGAGTGTGTTGACTACGGCAGCGTGATTAATTTTAAGATGCCTTTGCTGGAAAAGTCGTTCGCTTTGTTTCAAAAAAGGTTAATAGATGTCGGGGTTGAAGATTATCACGACTTTTGCAGGAGAAATGCTTCGTGGCTCGAAGATTTCGCACTGTTTATGGCCTTGAAAAGGGCCAACGGCGGCACGGTCTGGACAAAATGGGAAAAAGACCTTGCGGAACGGACTTCCCAAAAACTTGTGGAGTGGAGAAATAAAATGGATGAGGAAATCCATTTTCACAAGTATCTCCAGTACCTGGTTTTCAAGCAATGGGACTCTTTAAAAAACTACTGTCATAACAAAGGGGTGAGGATAATCGGGGACCTTCCAATATACGTTGCCCACGACAGCGCCGATGTTTGGGTAAACAGGAAGCTTTTTTCCCTCGATGAAAAAGGGGACCCCCTGGTCGTTGCCGGGGTTCCGCCGGATTACTACAGCCGTACAGGTCAGTATTGGGGTAATCCCATTTACAACTGGGAGGAGATGGCCAAATCAGGTTACGGGTGGTGGATTGACCGCATGCGCCTAAACTATTCACTCTTTGATATAATCCGGTTGGATCACTTCCGCGGTTTTGAATCTTATTGGGAAATACCCGCGAAGGAAACCGCAGCCATCACAGGAAGATGGAAAAAAGGTCCGGGAGCTTCCCTTTTCAATGCAATCAGGAATGCCCTCGGCGATATCCACGTTATCGCCGAAGACCTGGGATTTATCACTCCAGAAGTTGACGCCCTCCGTGACCATTTGGGTTTCCCCGGCATGAAAATACTGCAACGAGCTTTCAGCGATAGCCCAAAGGCTCCAGAGTACCGACCACACAATTACACCAGTAATTGCGCCGTGTATTCAGCGACCCATGACCACAATACTACAGTCGCCTGGTTTACCGCCGAACCCGGAACACAGACTACCCAGACAAAAGACGAGGTCGAACAGGAAAGGCGGTGTGCTCTACAGTATTTGGGAACCGGCGGTGAGGAAATCCAATGGGATTTCATTCGTCTTGCCCTGAGCTCTATAGCAAGCATAGCCATTTTTCCCTTGCAGGACGTTCTCGGGCTGGGCGTAGATGCACGAATGAATATTCCCGGAACTATCGGGGGCAACTGGCGTTGGAGGTTCAGCATTAATATGCTTACCCCGGAAATAAAGGATAGATTGGCCGCCCTTACCGGGAAATATGAACGGAAGCCAGTTATTCCGTCCGGCAAGTAGGAATATATATAATATTAGAGTTCATCCATTTTTTCCCGAACCAGCCAGAAGTTAGTTATTTTTTGCATATACTTCCGACACATTCACTTGTTTTTAAAGAATAGGATCGAGCAGAGTTGAAACAACCTGATACTCCCGGGGCAACCTTTTTAGGTAATTCCCGCTGCCGGTTTCGCGTCTGGGCCCCTGCGGCAAAAAAAATTGAGGTCCACATACTGGAACCCGAAGAGCAACTGTTACGCCTTAAACGTAACAGGCGCGGATACCACGGAAAAATCGTGGACGGGGTGAGGCTGAACAGCATGTATTTTTATAAAATAGATGGCAGTACCGAACGGCCCGACCCTGCCTCCCGTTTCCAGCCCCGGGGAGTCCACGGGCCGTCCCGGGTAGTTGACCCGGTTTATAGCTGGGATGACCGTGAGTGGACCGGAATCCCCCTTTCCGAGTATGTTATTTATGAACTTCATACAGGAACCTACACCCCGGAAGGGACCTTTGACTCCATTATCCCCCGGCTTGACAGTCTCAAAGGCGTAGGAATTACGGCTATCGAACTTATGCCTGTTGCCCAGTTTCCCGGCACCCGTAACTGGGGCTATGACGGGGTATATCCTTATGCTGTGCAAAACTCTTACGGCGGCCCCGACAGCCTGAAAAAACTGGTCAACGCCTGCCATAAAAAAGGGATGGCGGTGATACTGGATGTAGTCTATAACCACCTCGGACCCGAAGGAAATTTTTTAAGAGATTTCGGCCCGTATTTTAACGAGAGTTATTGCACTCCCTGGGGACCCGCCCTCAATTTCGATGGTCCTTTCAGCGACGAAGTGCGTTCGTTTTTTATCCAGAATGCGCTGTATTGGATCACTGAATTTCATATTGATTCCCTCCGTTTGGATGCGCTGCATGGCATAGTAGACCGGGCGCCCCGTACTTTTATTGAAGAACTCGCCGCGTCGGTTCATAAGCAGGGAAAAGCCCTCAAGCGTATGGTTTACCTCATGGCTGAAAGCAATCAAAATGACGCCCGCCTCATCAGCCCGGTAGAAACAGGTGGATTTGGACTTGACGCTCACTGGAACGATGACTTTCACCACTCCCTTCGGGTTTTACTCACAGGTGACAGGCAGGGCTATTATAAGGACTATACCCACCTTGCCCACCTGGCAAAAGCTTTTCGTGAAGGATTCGTATTTTCCGGGGAGTATTCCCCTTTTCGACAGCGCCGCCACGGAATATCCTCCAAGGAAGTCCCGGCTTTCCGCTTCGTCGTCTTTTCCCAGAACCACGACCAGGTAGGGAACAGGATGCTCGGCGAACGGTCCGGTCAGCTTATTTCTTTCGAAGGACTTAAACTTGCCGCCGGCGCTGTCATTCTCTCCCCTTTTATTCCTCTTCTTTTTATGGGAGAAGAATATGGGGAGAAAGCGCCGTTCCAGTACTTCACCAACCACTCCGACCCGGCGGTGGTTAAAGGAACAAGAGAGGGACGGAAGGCTGAGTTCGTTGACTTCCGCTGGCAGGGTGAACCTCCAGACCCCCAGGATGAAGCTACCCTTTTTCGCTCCAAGCTGAATTACGGGCTGCGGGAATCCGGTCACCACCGCGTCCTGCTGGCTTTTTACCGGGAGCTGCTTCACCTGCGAAAAACCCTTCCAGCCCTCGCTCAACTGGACAAAGAAAAAATGGAGGTCGGCAATTACGAAAAAGCCGGGCTGCTTGTCCTTCACCGCTGGTCTGGCGAGGATTCAGTCCGGGTTATTTTCAATTTCGGGCCCTCCGCAACTGCGGCAGTTCTCAACATCTCACCGGGAAAATGGTGTAAAATACTGGACTCGGCTGATACCCGGTGGTCCGGTCCGGGAACGGTTGCTCCCGAGGAACTTACCTGTCAAGGGGATATAACGCTCCGGCTCCAGCCGTGGTCGTTTATCCTGTTAAGCCGGCGTCAGGAGGGCTAACCATATGGAACGCTATGTATGTATTCACGGGCATTTTTACCAGCCTCCCCGGGAAAATCCCTGGCTGGAAGCTATAGAATACCAGGAATCGGCATATCCCTACCAGAACTGGAATGAGCGCATTTCGGCGGAATGTTACGCGCCCAATGCTTTCTCCAGGGTAGTCGACGGGCAAAACAAAATCACTGAGATTGGAAATAATTACTCCAAAATCAGTTTCAATATCGGCCCCACCCTTTTGTCCTGGATGCAGGAAAACGACCCGGAGGCTTACCAGGCCATCCTCGACGCAGACAAAGAGAGCCGGGAGAGGTTCTCGGACCACGGTTCGGCCATTTCCCAGGCATATAACCACTTGATACTCCCTCTGGCTAACAGCCGGGACAAGGAGACACAGGTGCGGTGGGGCATCCGGGATTTTAATCACCGTTTCGGGCGGAACCCGGAAGGAATGTGGCTCCCGGAAACCGCCGTGAATCTCGAAACCCTCGAAGTCCTGGCACAACACGGGATATCCTTTACCATCCTTGCCCCACAGCAGGCAAAACGTGTCCGCCCCCTGGGAGGAAGCCAATGGCAGGACGTATCGGGTTCAAGGATAGACCCGACCATGCCATACAGTCTCAATTTGCCCTCAGGTAAGGCCATTGCCATCTTCTTCTACGACGGGCCGATTTCCAGGGCTGTAGCCTTTGAGAAACTCCTGAACAGCGGCGAATCTTTTGCCCGGAGGTTGATGGACGGGTACTCCAGCGAGAGTAACCGTTCCCAGATTGTGCATATTGCCACGGACGGGGAATCTTACGGGCATCACCACCTTTTCGGTGACATGGCCCTGGCTTATGCCCTCCGTTACATTGAAACTCATGACGATATCCACCTTACCAACTACGGGGAATACCTTGAAAAAAATCAGCCCGCCAGCGAGGTCGAGATTTTTGAAAACACCTCCTGGAGCTGCAGCCACGGCATTGAAAGATGGCGGAGCGATTGCGGGTGCAGCAGCGGAGGACACCAGGGATGGAACCAGGCATGGCGGGGACCTCTCAGGAATGCCCTTGACTTTCTCCGCGATAGCCTTGCAATAAAATACCAGCAAGCAGGGAGCCAGTTATTTAAGGACCCGTGGGAAGCCCGGAATGATTATATTTCCGTTATTCTTGATCGCTCAATTGAAAATATAGACAGTTTTCTGAACAGGCATGCCTTGCGGCCGCTTAACGTGTCTGAAAAGACCACGTGTTTAAAGCTTCTGGAACTTGAAAGACACACCCTCCTCATGTATACCAGTTGCGGCTGGTTTTTTGACGATATCTCCGGAATTGAGACGGTCCAGGTTATTAAGTATGCCGGGCGGGTGATACAGTTGGCCCGCGAAGTTTTAAGCGAAGATTTGGAGGAGGGGTTTCTAACCAGCCTGGAAAAATGCGTCAGCAATATTCCTGAGCAAGGAAACGGGCGAAAAATATATGACACCTGTGTAAAGCCCGCCATGGTTGACTTGATTAAGGTTGGGGCACATTATGCGGTGAGTTCCCTGTTTGAGGAATATACCGAGCACCAACGGATTTATTGCTATGACATTGGGGTTGAAGACAGGCAAAGTGTTGAAGCAGGAAGAGTCAAGCTTGTAGTCGGAAAAGCTCAAGTATTTTCCACAATAACCCTGGAGTCAGCCAGGCTTAGTTTTGCGGTCCTGCATTTTGGCGACCACAACCTGAACGCCGGGGTAAGAGAATACCAGGGGGAAGAAGCCTATAAAACCATGTTGGAGGAGGTAACCCGGGCTTTTGAAGCGTCCGAGCATACCCCGGTCATCCGCCTTTTTGCCCGCCACTTTGGTGACTCAAATTATTCTCTCAAGTCCCTTTTCAAAGATGAACAGCGGAAAATCCTGGACAAAGTCCTGGAGTCCACTATTAAGGAGATACAGGAAGACTATCGCCGGCTCCATGAAAGGAATTATTCGCTGATGCGTTTCCTGATCGATCTTGGCAACCCTGTACCGAAAGCTTTTCACGCGCCGGTGGAAATTGTTTTGAATGCCAATCTTCTTACTGCTCTCACCAGCGATCCCCCGGACCTGGATGCAATCAATAGTCAGATGGAGGAGGCCGTAAACTGGAAAGTCGACCTGGACATGCAGGGCCTGGGCTACCTGTTTACTCAAACGATGGAACGGATGATAACACGGTTCACATCTGATATGCAGGACCTGTCACTCCTTAAACAGATGATAGAAATCGCCAACATTACACGTTTAAAACCCTTTGAAATGAACCTGTGGAAGGTGCAGAATCATTTCTACAAGATATTACAAGGGTCCTACGGGGATTTCAAAACAAGGGCTGAAAGTGGAGACAAAGCGGCACAGGAATGGGTAGGCTCGTTTAAAGCCCTTGGAGAACTGCTTTCCATAAATGTAAAGTAGGGTGCAATAACGGATGAAGTTAATATATACCTGAAGCTGAAAAACTGAAGCATTACCGTAAAATGGAAATCAACGCATTTAGCCAAAAAATATTCAACTCTGTGTTGAACAGCGGCGCCTTTTCGAGGCGGCCCGTTTCCACCTACAGGCTACAGCTTAATTCGAAGTTCACCTTCCGCAAGGCTGCCATTGTTGTGCCTTATATCCATGAACTTGGTGTAACGGATTGCTATCTATCACCTTATTTTACCGCTCGTCCCGGCAGCATGCACGGGTATGATATTTCTAACTACAATGAACTTAATCCTGAAATCGGCTCCTGGGCCGGATTCAAGCATTTCGTCAGCAGCCTCCAGAAAAAAGGGATGGGCCAAATCCTTGATTTCGTCCCTAACCATATGGGCACCGCGGGAAACCTGTGGTGGCTGGACGTCCTTGAGAACGGCCAGAGTTCACCTTTTGCTGGTTTTTTTGATATTGACTGGGAACCCGTCAAGGCTGAACTGAGCGGTAAGGTACTCCTGCCGGTCCTGGAAGACCAGTACGGGAAGGTACTGCAGGGCGGTGAAATCCACCTCATTTTTGAGAGGGGAGTGTTTTCCCTGCATTACC
>JAUYHV010000161.1 GCA_030689845.1 Dehalococcoidia bacterium | reverse complement strand
TGAACTTCAAAGGGCCGGCATGCCGATAAAATATTCAAAAACCCCCAAAGAGGGTTCCTGGGCTACTGCCGGTTTTGGTTCGGTGGCCATGATGAACAAAGCCCCAAATCCCAACGCCGCAACAGTCTTCCTGAACTGGATGCTGGGTAAGGAAGGGCAGGGAATATGGTCTAAACAAGGTGATTACTTCAGCCGCAGGGTAGATTTCGATCAATCTTATTTGCCCCCGGCGCTTATACCTGAGCCCGGCGCAACTTATATACCGACCTGGAGTGAAGAAGACGTCACTACTGTCAGGCTCGGAGCGAAGGCTATGTGGGATAAAGCCGTGGCCGGAAAATAATTAACCACGAAAAAAACAGTTTGGAGCTTAGACCGGTACGCTTTTTATAAATCAACCAGGTTAAAAGGAAAACATCCGGGATCCGCCCGGATGTTTTCCTTAAGCTGAGCGCCTTGTGGGTATCAAAACTGCGCTTTCTGTTTTATGATCTGGTAATATTCAATCGCATTGAGCAGCCAAATTTTCCCGGTTTAAGTTCACAGGGGGTAAGCCATAACACCTTATTATAAAGATTTACGGGAACATATTGCCGCCCTGGAGGCAAAGGGCAAACTTGTCCGCATAAAAAGACCCATGAACAAGGACACGGAGATTCATCCCCTGGTGCGCCTGGAGTTCCGGGGCCTGCCGGAGGAAGAGCGGGTGGCTTTTCTCTTTGAAAACGTGGTGGATGTGACCGGGAGGAAATACGATATTCCTGTCCTGGTGGCGTCTCACGCAGCCTCCCGCCAGGTATATGCCATCGGAATGATGTGTAAACCGGAGGAGATAATGGACAGGTGGGCCCAGGCGGAACTGCACCCGGTCGAACCGGTGATGGTCGAATCGGGTCCAGTATATGAAGAGATTCACAAGGGAAGTAATCTCCTTGAACACGGGGGGATGAGCGAGTTCCCGGTGCCCATATCTACTCCCGGCTTTGACAATGCCCCATACCTTACCGCGGCTAACTTCATAAGTAAGGATCCCGATACAGGCATAAGGAACGTCGGGAATTACCGTTCCATGGTAAAAAGCCCCACCCGCCTGGGAATTTGCGCACTGTCAACCAAGGATTTCCGGGGACACTGGATTAAATGCCGCGACAGGGGAATACCCATGGAGGCGGCAATTGTAATGGGAGCTTCGCCCAATGTCGGATTTGTAGCCACGGCCAGGCTGCCCTACATGGTGGACGAGTTTGCTATTGCCGGAGGAATTGCCGGGTCCCCGCTGGAACTGGTCAAGTGTCAGACGGTGGATATAGAAGTCCCGGCGTCCGCCGAGATAGTAATCGAGGGAATCGTACCCACCGATTGTCTTGAAAGGGAAGGGCCTTTCGGTGAATACACCGGACAAATGGGGCTTGAGCAGTTCAACCCCTTTATGGACATTACCTGTATAATGCACCGGAAAAGACCGATTTTCAACGCCTTCATCAGCCAGTTCCCACCGAGTGAAAGCACAAAGCTGCAGGTAACGGCAGCCGAGGCTATTATGTACAAATTCCTGAAATACGATTGTAATATTCCGGGCATTATCAGCGTGGCCATGCACGAAACCAGCGGTAGTTCCCCGCAATATGTCGTCATAACATTGCGCAAGACCCATCCTTCGCAGACATGGCAGGCTTTGAACGCAGCCGCTGTTCCCATGACGACGCTGGGTAAAATCTTCATCGTCGTTGACGAAGACATAGACCCCTGGGACGCCGACTCCGTTAACTGGGCCTTGAGCTTCCGTATGCAGCCCCACAGGGACATAGCGATCACTCCGGGGAAAGTTGCCGGCCTTGACCCTTCCTCAACTCCACCGGGAACACCTGACAGGCGCTACCCGGGAACATCAGGCTGCTCAGCCATGTTAATTGACGCTACCAGAAAGTGGCCGTATGCCCCCACGTCTTTGCCCAAAAAAGAATTCATGGAGAGGGCTCGTAAAATCTGGGAGGAAGAGGGATTGCCGAAACTGAAACCAAAAATTCCCTGGCACGGCTATTCTCTGGGGCACTGGACCCGGGAGAACGAGGAGGAAGCGCAGCTGGCCTTGAAGGGTGAGCATTATACAACGGGCAAAAAACTGGGTGAGGACAGAATACGGTTATGACCTTAACATTTCACGGAAACCTCTTGAAAACAGCTTGACACATCGTGTATCATATTAAATCGTTTTAATGCGGTTGAACAGTTTTTCTCACAAGACGGCATTTTCCAAAATATATATTAGTTCGGGGTAATCAAGAGAATGACAAAACTGTCAAAGAGGTATCTCAAAAATGCTTGAAGCGATGTGGCTGGGACTGCAGGACCTCCTCAGTCTACAGGTGATGTTCTTTTTGGTATTGGGGGTAGTTATCGGTTTGATTTTCGGTATCATCCCCGGGATAGGCGGCCTGACAGCTATAGCCATACTCCTCTCCCTGGTCTGGGGCATGAAACCGGTACTGGCCCTCAGTTTCCTCCTGGCGCTGAGCGCTGCCAGTTCCCAGGGCGGTTCCATAACAGCAATCCTTTTAAATGTGCCGGGCACGGGCCCGAACGCAGCCACCCTTCTTGACGGCTACCCCATGGCCCAGCAAGGTAAAGCCGGTCGGGCCCTGGGGGCCGTTCTTACAGCCAGCGCCCTCGGGGGACTCTTCGGGGGACTGGTATTGATTTTACTTATTCCGGTGGTCCGTCCCCTGGTACTTGCTTTCGGTTCCCCTGAACTCTTCTTCCTGGTATTACTGGGCATATCATTTATTGCCGTCCTTTCCGGCGGTTCCATGATTAAAGGAACCGCAGCCGGCGGTCTGGGCATTATGCTGGCTCTTATCGGTTACCAGGTAACAACGGGAATGCCGCGTTTTACCTTTGGCACTCTTTATCTGGAGGATGGTATATCACTGATACCCCTTACCCTGGGCCTGTTCGCTATACCCGAAGCAATAGACCTGGCGCTAAAGGGAGGGGCCATTTCCAGTAAAGACAGGGCTATAGTGACTATTGGTTCTGATTTATTCGAAGGGGTTAAGGATGTCTTTCGTCATTTCTGGTTATTTATACGGTGCAGTGTAATCGGCACTATCATGGGGATAATCCCGGGGGTAGGGGCCGAGACGGCGACTTTCGTGTGCTACGGCCATGCCAAGCAGACTTCAAAACACCCGGAACAATTTGGACTGGGAACCGTAGAGGGCGTGATAGCCCCGGAAAGC
>JAUYHV010000086.1 GCA_030689845.1 Dehalococcoidia bacterium | reverse complement strand
GACATTAATTTGGCTATGGCAGGCCCGAAGCCGGGGTAAAAAGAATAGCTCTGCGGCTACCATTTGAAGACAGTTATCCCAGGAAACCTCAGTATTTATTCAATCTGTTTCAACCTTGTAAACTTTGCAAAGAGCCGTTCTCAGTGGCCATGAACCTATAACCGGGTTGCAGATGTCCGGTTCGTCGTCCATCACAACGTTTATGTTGACATCGAAAGCTCCGTGGAGCACCGGGTCTTCACCTGGAAGTTCCGGCAGCCACCAGCCGTGTTCAGCGTGCACCACATCCGGTTTCACTCCTTTGAACAACGTCGCTTTGTGCCTTACCCTGCCCCTGAGTGTTTCAATCCAGACCCAGTCCCCTTCTTTGATACCCAGTCCGGCGGCGGTTTTGGGGTGAATCTGGAGAAGCGGGTCGGGATGCTTCTTCCTTACCGAGTCAATCTGCCGCCACTCTGAATGATACAGTTCCCTGACTCTTCCGCCTGTAATCAGGGTCAGGGGATATTCCTTGGACAGGCCGGGTTGACTTACCTGCGTTTCGCTGGGTTCCCGGTAATCCGGCAGGGGGTCATAACCCAGCTTTTCCAGTATGGTGGAATACAGTTCCACTTTCCCTGTAGGCGTGCCAAAGCCAACCTTCTCGTACTTCTTATAATTCAGGGGTTTATATTCACATCGCATCTGGTGTACATATTCATTGTGAGTCATGTCCATGGGCTTAACCAGTTCATCGTAAAACGCTTCAAGGGAATTCCAGGGCCACATCTCAGCTTGTCCCAGCCTGCTGCCGACTTCCCGAAAAAAATCGAAATCGACGCGGTGGTCGTACTCCCCGGGGATAGACGCGGGAAGCGCGGCCTCACCGGCAATCATGCAGTTGGAATACCCCACAAAGTCCCAGAGCAGGGGTCTTTCCATCCAGGAAGCAGCAGGCAAAACATAATCGGCAAGCTCGGCACAGGGGGTCTTCCAGAAGTCCATTACAACGTACAGGTCCAGGCTTTTCAGCCCCTTATAGACTA
The DNA here is from genome assembly GCA_030689845.1 of Dehalococcoidia bacterium. GTDB lineage: Bacteria > Chloroflexota > Dehalococcoidia > JACQUA01 > JACQUA01 > JAUYHV01. The sequence continues at coordinate 14,701 of JAUYHV010000086.1, read as the reverse complement.
TCTTGGTATTGGGCTGGGTAATCATGGGATTACTGGAAATGGTTATCATCCCCCTGACGGGGTGAGGTTCACCGGAGGCCATAGCCCTGTAGACCATCGGCCCGTGAGCCCGTGCCTGCACTCCGGGGGAGCCGGATGGTTTGCCCCATGCCTTTTTGGTAGCCTCGGCCACCAGTCCGAAACCCTCCCAGCTGAAAAGACGGAACTTTTCGGCGCCTATCATTTTCTGGCTCTGCGCCTGCGGGAGTTTGGTCGCACCTTCTATATCCCCCCTGGATTTTATTTTCGGGTGCGGGCCGAAAAGCTCTTCACCGCCCGGAACATCTATATTGCCCGTGATGCCCGCCAGTATCCACCGGGCATGCAAGATTTCAGAATTGTTTTGCAGGTGCTCAATCCCCATGCCCTCGATAAAACTGCCGGGCTTATTGGTGGCATACATGCGGGCAGCATCAATAACCTTTTCCGCGGGGACCCTGCTGATACTTTCTACAAGCTGCGGTGTGTATTTTGCGGCCCTTTCACGGATTTTGTCGAAACCGTAACAATATTTATCGACGAAATCCTTATCGTAAAGCTTCTCGGAAATTATGACGTTTATCATCCCCAGTAAAATGGCGCAGTCCGTCCCCGGCCTGAGCTGAAACCAGATGTCGGACATCTTCGCGGAACGGGTCTCCCTCGGATCGAATGTAATGAATTTGCAGCCGTTTTTCTTGGCTTCCAGAATAATTTTCGCAATGATTGGCCGGGAAATCAGGGGCTCGACCCCCAGCAACACGATGCATTTCGTCGTCGGCCTGATGGCAAAGTTATGGAACATACCCACAATAGTGTTGGCCATTACGCTCCGGGAGCCGAAACATATTGTGGACTGTCCGGGGTTAGTGGGTGTTCCGAGAAGCTGTAAGAAACGCGACCGGGGCGCCTCATCCGTCCTGTAGCCCGTCCCGACGGTACTTCCAATAGCCTCGGCTCCATATTTCTTTTTAATATCACCTATTTTGTCGGCTATCTCGTCCAGGGCCTGGTCCCAGGTGATGGTCTGCCATTTACCCTCGCCTTTCCCCCCGGCTCTTTTCAGGGGATAGTCAACCCTCAGGGGATGGTAGAACCAGTCTTTGGCGGCCTTCAATCGCACGCACGCCCGGGTGGCGGGCCAGACCTTTCTGGGCCATGCCGGGTCTTCCACGGCATTTACCATGTGCTGGTCCTTTACCCCTATGAGTACCCCGCATTCACCTTTGCACCACACGCAGACAGACTTTTTTATTTCAATGTCTCCTGGCATTAGGTACCCCCCTTCCTTAAATGAACTGCAGCCTGTACCCGGCAGTTAACCCGCCTGTTTTTAATGATGCGGCTGTAACCGGGGCATATTATACCGTATTTAAGTTTTGGATACAGCAATTGTCAACGGAAATAGTTATGGGATTGAGGCCGGCCACCCGCGTTGAAAAAAAGGGGATTACTCATCAAGCCGGAAGCGGAAAATTCACCGGGGTCACACAATCCCCTTGACAATACTGGAAATCTGGTAGAAACTATAATTAAATAGTTTTGGTGAATTTCGAATCATTCAATTTTCATCCGGTTATCATGGTCGGAATACGGGCGCTCGATAATATAATACCTACACCAATCCAGTTCCAATCAATTCCGCTAATCATGCAAGGCCATGATCTAATGGTCTTGCTCAGAGCAGGGTCGTCCGCTGTTGGGCCTGGTCACATCGACTAAACTGGACAGCTAATTTTGCAGAAATAAAGGATGGAAGAGCAGTTTGAAAGTACTCTTGGTATACCCGCGATATCCAGATACCTTCTGGAGTTTTCGTCACGCAGTAAAAGTCAGCTCTAAGAGAGCGGTTTTCCCACCCCTGGGTTTATTGACCGTAGGCTCGATGCTTCCTCAGGAATGGGACAAGAGATTAATAGATATGAATTTCCGCAATCTCACTGACAGTGACATTCTTTGGGCTGACTACGTATTTATTAGTGCTATGGTAGTACAAAGGGAATCAGTGAAAGATGTTATTCAGAAATGCAAGAGGCTCGGCATTCGGATGGTTGCCGGTGGCCCCCTATTTACCAGTGAACCCGAGGAATTTGAGGTGATAGACCATTTAGTGCTTGACGAAGGCGAGATTACCCTCCCGCTCTTTTTGGAAGACCTCAGTAAGGGCTGTGCTGAACACATCTACACATCTCAAGAGCGACCGGATATCACGAAAACCCCGCTTCCGATGTGGCCCCTCATCGATATGAAGAAATATACCGCAATGAGTCTCCAGTATTCCCGCGGCTGCCCTTTTGATTGCGACTTCTGCAACATCGCGGTGCTGAATGGTCGCAAAGTGCGTACTAAGAGCAGAGCCCAGACCGTGGCAGAGTTGGATGCGTTGTATGATCGGGGCTGGCGCTCAGGCGTCTTTATCGTAGACGACAACTTCATAGGCAACAAAAGGAAATTGAAAGAAGAGATTCTTCCTGCGATTGTTGAATGGCAGCGCAAAAGGAAGTACCCGTTTTCGCTGTCCACTCAAGTCTCCATTAACCTGGCTGACGATGAAGATCTGGTACGATTGCTGGTGACGGCTGGTTTCGATCGTATCTTTATCGGCATTGAGAGTCCGAATGAGGAGAGCCTGGCCGAGTGCAACAAACGTCAGAATGAACACCGTGACATAGTTGCCTCAGTTAAGAAGCTGCAAAATCTTGGTCTTCAGGTGCAGGCCGGGTTTATCCTGGGTTTCGACAGTGACCCCGTCTCTATCTTCAAGAGTCAGATTAAACTGGTGCAACAGAGTGGAATCGTCATGGCAATGGTTGGTCTATTGAATGCGCCTCGTGGCACCAGGCTCTACCGGCGCATGGCGGATGAGAAGCGCCTTACCGAAGAGAAAGCTACAGGAGACAATACCGACTGCTCCATGAACTTTATTCCCAAAATGGACCGCGCAACGCTGGTCAATGGTTATAAAGAAGTTCTGACCACACTCTACTCCCCGAGACAGTATTACCTCCGGATTAAGCTGTTCTTGAAAGAGTACCGTCCTCACAGGAGGAACGCGATATCCCAAATCAAATGGTGGCATGTCTGGGCATGGCTCAGGTCCATGTGGTTCCTCGGCATTACCGACCGGGACCGTATGTTCTATTGGAGATTCCTTATCTCCACCTTGATGAAACGTCCCCGCTCTTTTCCCCTGTCTATGACCCTCGCTGTGTATGGCTTCCATTTCCGGATGGTTGCCCGTAAACTACAGTACGATTAATTATGTCGTAGCCGTTAGTGCACCAGGCAGCTGGATTGGGATGTGCGCAATCGTCAGAGGGCCAGACGTGGACATACCTTGCACCAGATGACCAACTGGTTCAGCTTTCCTGTTAATTGCCCAGGTCAAGATAGAATTGTCTTAATTCCTCACCTCTGGCTACTCCCTTGCAAATTCGAGCAAGTTTATTTTCGTTAGCGTTTCATTTCCAGCCGACAAGTAACTCAGTACGTTCTCTATGATTTTTCGAGTCCAACATTTTTATTATGAGTGAATAACATGTGATGCAATTTAGTTTTGTGACCAACTCCCTTTTTGCCGGTAAATCTACATTTATGAAATCCGCTCGACCCTCAAGCTGAGTCTTTAGACCATATCACCAATCTCTGACGTATCATAACAGCCTTTGAATGAATGCCCGCCCGGGCATGGGCTGCGAACACCTGCCTGTATGCATTTTTCTTCAACTTTGTAATATGGCTGTAACATAGCCGTAACCTGAATTTAACATGAACTTAATCTCTATGAAATATATCTTGTCTATTATGGAGGTAAATTAAAACAAGCCAAGAGGAGAAGATAAATGGAAATTATTTTTGGTGGACTCGCTTTCGTTGTCCTGTTTGCCGGCTGGGTAGTTTTACCTACAATAGTTAAGAAGCGTCATACTGTTAGAGCGAACGGGGAAGGCAACGAACAGGTTTAACTTGTAAAACAACCTGATCAAATTAAAAATGTTTATAAGGAGTGACCTGTCCCCTTCGCCCCGTGGCCGGTGGTGGAGAGGAAAACAAAAGGATACCCATTAAGATAGAAGAACCTCTTCTGCATAGTTTACTCCTTAAAATATTTATCTTTTTTAGCACCGTAACAACGTCATTGGAATATTTTGCCGGTAGAACTCAGAAAAATTTAAGGTTGTATTTCTCAATCATCTCGATTTTTCTCGCCTCACTCCTGTCATGTACCCGTCTCATCGTCCGTAGAGCTTCCCTGACAATAGGGTCGGTCAGGGAATTTATGTCAGCGTCGCTGATCTCACGCTGCAATTGTTCCAACTGGTGCCACATAGTCAGTATTTTTCTCGGGCTATCTGTTACAGGAAAATGGGCAAAGACATCTTTAACGGCAACAAGAGCGGTCTGCCGTTTTTCGCGGGTGATTCCTTCATGATACTCGTGCATCATTTTCACGATGTCCCAGACTTCATTGTCCTCAGAGGTGATGGATACCATCGGTCCCACCAGGTTGCAAATGTATTCCCCGTCCTCATAAAGACTGGCGTTTTGAGGAGTTACCCCGAGCTCGTGTATTATTTCCGTTGCCCGGTCCAGCACTGCTTTTTTCCCTTTATCGATATAATCGGCACAACCACAAGTCCGGCACATTCAGTTTCCTCCTGTTGAAATCTAACGCTATAATCAAAATGTTACCATTCAAGGTTCCCGGCGTCTACGGAAAACTTATTTCTTATCATATGTTTCCCATGATACCAGGGTGTCAAGCGGTGGGCGTTCCTTATCCGGCAGGGGAGCTTTATGCGAGCCAATTCCCAGCACTACGGGTACATATAATTTCTCAGGTATCGATAATGTCTCCCGCACAAAATGCTGACGCCGCTCGCTTTCAGCTTCGTTATCGGCCTGGTGCATAGCTGCCCAGGCTGTCGCCAGGCCCAAACTCGTAGCCCCTAACCAGATAGTATAAGCGGCCACGGCGCAATCTTCCAGCCAGTAACGGGTGGATTCTGGGTCTATGACTATCGCTATGCCTGCCTGAGCTGAACTGAACCAACGGCAGTGGGGATGGGTTTCACTCAGCCGGTCCAGATTTTTTCTTGAGGTAATCACCACAAATTGCCAGGAGTTCTTGTTGCCGCCGGAAGGAGAATAACGGGCCAGGTCCACCAGATTCAGCAAAGTCTCTTCATAAACGGGAGAGGATGAAAACTCTTTAGCAGCGCGCCTGGACCGGATTGTTTTAATAGTATCCAAATTTTGCCTCCTGTCTAATCCCAAAACCCGGGTATTTTTAATCCAAATCGCTAATTGGTAGTACGAGCTTATAGCTTTTTCCGCTCTACTTTTCAGAAGCACATAGGCTGCGATTCAGTAATCCACGGTTGTTAACGTTCAGCTTTTTAACACGCCCAGCTTACAGTGCATACGACTTTTGTCGTATTTTACTACTAAATGGGTTATCAAACCGAATGCCTGGTTTTTGTATTTTTACTTCAACCGGAGTATTTGATTGAAAATTGCGGTTGTGGAGGTGTAAAAGTTGAGTAAGCTGTTCTTTACTCAACGAAAGTAGTTAAGGCAAGGGCACATAGCGAAAGAGCGCTTCTGCGTCTAACAAAGTTACCTTGAATATAGGGGTCCTCATCTATATAATAGTAGTTACCTCGGTAGAGTTTCGAGTTATACATGTCAAAGTTCAGGAAGAGTAAATGAAAAAAAGATATACCATCGTTTTATACATCGCCATCCTCCTTTTAACGGCGCTGGCCAGTACAGCCTGTCCGCCGGCTGACACATCCACCCCACCAGCAACAACTAACACCCCGTCAACTCCGGTGCCAACCCTGGAATTACCGGGCTTATTGCGGACTCCCACACCGACGCAGAGTCCAACCGGTTCTCCAACCCCGGCAACACCCAGGGCCACGCCCCTTTTCCCCCCGACGTTCCCTCCCACCCCTCCGCCGCAGCCGGGCGTCTACCAGAGTTCAACCTACGGCTTTTCCATCACCTATCCGGAGGACTGGCAGGCCAGGGAAACCGAGGGGAGAAGTCCTGTTGTTAATATCGCACCGGCCACTGATTACCCTCTTATAGCGGTAGAATTAAGTTTCCTGCCCGAAGTGACTACGGTCGGCACCTACGCCAAGGACTATATGGATATGCTCAAGCAGGCCTTGCCGGGGTTCACGCTTGAGGACGAAAAGGCGGTAAAGCAGAGCGATGCCCCCGCCTATGAAATTATTTTTAAATGGGACAGCGTTAATATCCCCTTGAAGGCGAAGATGGTCTTCGTGCTGCGGGGTATTCACGCTTTCGCCACCTATGGAATTGCGCCGCAGAGCCAGTTTGACGGTTTCAAGAGTGCCATTGACAAAATAATATACAGCCTGGAACTGGTTGAGCCGAAGCCTTACGGAGTCGGCCGCAGCCAGTCCCTCACCCTTTTTGACGTGGGTCCGAGGACCCTGGACCCGGCCATTTCCCGGGAAGCGTCATCCCATGCCTTTATAACTTATATTTTCGGCGGACTGGTAAATCTCGATGGGGAATTGAATATAATACCCGATATAGCCCGCGACTGGGAAGTTACCGGTGGAGGAAAGGTTTATCTGTTTCACCTGAAAAAAGGCGTGATGTTCCATAATGGCAGGGAAGTAACGGCGAAAGACTTCAAATATTCCTGGGAGAGGGCTGCCAGCCCTGACACTAAATCTCCCACCGTTGAAACCTATCTGGGCGATATAGTTGGAGTCAAAGACGTCCTGGCGGGCAGGTCAAAAGAAATCCAGGGTGTCAGGGTAATTGATGATTACACCCTCGAGGTCACCATCGATGCCCCGAAGGCTTATTTCCTTTCCAAGCTGACTTACCCCGTCGCCTTCGTGGTGGAAAAGAGCAATGTAGAATCCGGCACCCAATGGTGGCAACAGCCTGTCGGTACAGGGCCCTTTGTTGTCCTGGAATGGAAAAAGGACGAACTCTTCATCCTGGCCAGGAATAATTTTTACCACGGGGAAAAGCCAAAAGTGGAGAACATACTGTACAGGTTGTGGGGAGGCAGGCCCATGATCATGTACGAGACCGGGGCTATTGACATTGCCGACATTTATTCCTCTGATATTGACAGGGTCAGGGACCCGGCAAATCCCCTGGCCGGGGAGATGAAAATATTCGACGTTGCCAGCCTCGATTATATAGCCTTCGGCACCGACCGGCCCCCCTTTGATGACGTCAAAGTCAGGCAGGCTTTCGCCCTTGCCGTGGACAAGGATAAGATAATCCGGAGGGTGCTGAAAGATATGTACAAGAAAGCCGACGGTATAATTCCGCCGGGCATCCCCGGACACAATCCCGGGCTTAAAGGATTGACCTACGACGTAGCCAGGGCAAAAGAGCTTATCACTTCGTCAAGCTATGGAAGTGTCTCTAATTTTCCCCCCATAACTATAACAATTCCGGGACTCGGAGGAGATATCCCGAGCGACCTGGCGGCCATAATACAGGAATGGAAGGAAAACCTCGGGGTCCAGGTGATGGTGAGAGCACTGGAACCGGAGGCTTACTCTTATATAATCAAGGAAGAAAGGGACGAGATGATTTCTTCCGGGTGGGTGGCGGATTACCCCGACCCGGAAAATTTCCTGGACGTCCTCTTCCACACCGACAGCCAGGCCAATGACAGCGGGTACGGCAACCCGGAAATAGATGTGCTCATGGAAGCGGCCCGGGTTGAGCAGGACCCTGCAAAAAGATTGAAAATGTACCGGGACATAGAACAAAAACTCGTTGACGACGGGGCGTTGATACCGCTGTGGTTCGGCAGACGCCACCAGCTTATTAAACCCTATGTCCAGGGTTACCAGCTCAGTCCCCTGGGGTATCCTCTGCTTAACGGGGTCTCCCTGTCGCCCCATTGAAAAAATAGAAAAGTCCGCAATTATGCTATCATTTTAGTATAAGGTGATAACGTGTGATATGTTCCAGCCTTCAACAATAAAAATTTTAAAATACTTGAGAAGTTACAATTCTCCTAAAACGCTTTCCGAAATAATCACTGCCACGGAAGAGTCTCGGGAACACGTGGAAAAAGCTCTGGCAAAACTGGTAAAAGAGAAAATGGTCAGGAGGCGGGCCGGTTCTTTCAGTTTCGACGGGAAACAGCAGCGCGAAACCCTGTACGGAAGGATGGTAGAGGTTTGCGTCCTTGTTACCCGCAGCGCCCAGATGGAACTGCTTATAAGGGGACTGATGTGCGCAACTCCACAGCCCTGCCTGATACGCCTTTCCGCAATGACTGACATTATTACGGCAGAGGGATACTACCCGGTGGATTCCAATGGTTTTATAGAAGAGGAAATTCAAAAGGGCCGAATCAAAAAGATAAAATTACTTTTTTTCGGGAGAAAGCACCAGTCCCTGCCTACCTACGTTCCCCAGGAATATGTCACACCGCTTAGCTGGGTCGACATGGACCAGTATCAACTGGTGGGGCAGCAGTATATGGCCGAGAACAAGGGGTTGCCCACCGCCCAGGAGGAATACCTGTCCGGAAACTACCCCCCGGAACTGTACAACCCGGCAAAGGAGTACCTTGACCGGGAAAGGCCATATATCAAGGACAGGTTGAGGGAAGAGGCAATGCGGAACTGGTTTTTCTGGTTACTATAAAGGATTTAATAAGACAAAAGTCGTTCATTTATTAAAAATACCCGGTTATAATTAGACTAAACTCAATGCAAGGAGGTTTTGGCGGGGACCGCGTAGCGGCAGGCCTCGACAGGAAAAATTTCGTTAATGCGTCAAAAAAGTTCGAAAACAGGAAAAAGGACTACCAAAAACAAACTGGACCTGACTTACTATCAACCCCTGCCTGCCGTGTACCAGTTACGGTACGCTATTCTGAAGAGGGTAAGAAACGGGGAGGATATTATCCCTGAAATCCAGGGAAGGGAGGAGGCAAAAAAAGATGTTGTTCGAGCCCTCCTCTCCGGCGCCCATCCCTATCTTGTATCCGAAGAGGGTACGGGAAAAACGAGACTGGCCAAAGCCCTTACGAAGCTCCTACCGGCTGTGCCTATTATAAAAGGCTGCCCTTACCATGATGACCCCAAGTGGCCCCGGTCGTTAATGTGCCCGCGGTGCCGGGCGAGCGCGGACCCGGTTAAAGAGTACGGCATTGAGCTTTTGCCCGGAGAAAAGAGATTTTCCAGGATACAGGGTAACGAGTACACTAACGAAGCAAAACTGCTGGGGCTCAAAGACATCCAAGCCATCGCTCAGGGTAAGTCCCCGGCGGACCCCCAGGTATTCACAGGAACCGGTGTTTTCAGGGCTAACCGGGGGATATTGTTCATCGATGAACTCCCGGCTATCCGCACCAAGGTTCAGGTGCTGCTGCACCCCATCCTCGAAGAGAAAAGGGCGGTCCTGGAAGAGTATAACTGGGAACACCCCCTGGACCTGCTTCTCGTTGCCACGGGAAATCCCCAGGGATTCTCCCACGTGAATGAGGTTCCCCGGCCGCTGCTGGACAGGCTGGAACTCATTTACATGGACCTGCCTGAAGAAAATGTAGAAGCCGAGATAATGATGCAGGAGCGCTTCAGAATTAAAGAGCCCTTCCAGGAAGAGAAATTCGAAGACATTCTGCATACGTCCATGGAAGGGATAGAAAGAGATGTTGTTGTTCCCTGGTGGCTTGCCGACATGGTGAATAAAAGCGTTCGTTTTAGCCGCGTATGCCGCTGGTTGGACAAAAAGTCATCCATTAGAGGCACAACGAAATCATTGGACCACACTTACGCCAGCGCCGAAATGGAGAACAGGAAAGTGGCGAGGCTGAAAGATGTCAGTTCGGGCCTCAAGCTTGCCCTGAGGGGGAGGATAGGACTGAGGTTGGACCTGGTGGACTTAGAAAACCCGAGAGAAAGTCTACACAAGACAGACGAAGTAATAGAAGATATGCTTTTCAACACCATAGAAGAATTCGGTAATAAGGTGATGAATGGTTTTAACCAGGAACGGCTGGTGAAGGAAATCAACGAGTTGTTCTCTGAAAACGGGGCTCATCTGACGGAGCGGTTGCCTTCTAAAGAAGAGTTAAACCACCTGGTTACGCACATAAAAAAGATAGCGGGGGGTAAAATCAACCAGGCTCTCCTGAATGACAAAGAAAAGATTGTTTTCAACAGTCCTGAAAAAGCAGAGCCTGGGGTGCGGGAAGAATATAACTTTTCAGCCGTGGAAACCATAATAAATGTCCTGTGCCACAAGACAACATTGAACGAGGCTGTACTAAAACAATTTTTCATTCCCCAGCGCATAAGCTGGGCGCAAAAAGCCGGATAAAAGTTATGAGTTTTATATGTGACCTGTGCATGAAAAGCAGCCAGGAAGAGAACGAGATGCTCTCGGACCTGGCTCACGCCAGGAGCAAGTCCCTGGAAGATTTACGCAAGGAAATGCTTTACGGCATGCATAAGGACATGCGCCAGCAGGCGGACAAGTTCACCAGGGAAAGGTTAAACAGCAACAAGGAAAAAACAGCTGAGCTTCAATCTCAACTGAAGGACCGGGAAGAAGAACTGGGAATGGAGTCCATGGACAGCCTGATGCAGGGAGAAAAAACCGAATCTGTCGCCGCAAAAATCAGCCGGGACAAGATAAGAAACCAGCTTCAGTCCCAGATTAACGCCCTGAAATGGCAGCCGGAAAGGCTGAGCGAAGCCGACCTGGAGAAGGCCCTGGACGGCCTCGTGGAAAAAGGGCTTCTCAATATAGAAAAAGGTCAGATAAAAATAACCAAAAAAGGCGCTAAAAAACTGGCATCCTTTATTTTGAAAAGGGTGCTGGAAAACCTCAGGCGCCGGGACAGCGGGACTCACCCCGTGGAACAGGACAGCTACGGCGTGGACCTTGCCGTAACCCACAGGCAATACGAACCCGGGGATGATTACTGGTTAGTTGATGTTGAAAACACACTGCTAAATGCCATGGAACGGAACGCTTTTAATGAAAATAAGATGTCCCTCAGCCTGGAGGACTTCGAAATATACGAGACCCAGGGTGAAGGCAAAATGTGTGCCGGCCTGCTCATCGACCAGAGCGGCTCCATGACGGGCAACAAGATAAACGGGGCCATTGATGCAGCACTGGCGCTGGGCGAGTTAATCCGGCGGCAACCCAGGGACGAACTAAAGGTGTTTTTGTTCTCTGACCAGGTCAAACAAATACAACCCTGGGACGTGGTTAACCAGACGACCGCGGGTGGCAGCACGGACATAAAAGCGGCAATGAAAGCTTTCAGGACCACCGTAGGGAATGTCACCGCAGATAAACAGGCGTACCTGATAACCGACACCGAACCCAACAGCGAGAATGGCGAGTTCATCGGATTCGAGGCGGCTTCAGCGGGGATAATATCGGAAGCCCTTCAATACCGCCGCGCCGGCATCACCCTGAACATAATCATGCTTGACGAAAATCCGTATTTGAGGGAACTGGCCAGTATCCTGGCAAAAAATAACATGGGACGGGTTTTTTTCGCTGCACCCCAGCGTCTTGAACAGGTAATTATTGAAAGCTACCTCGGGAAAAAGAAGGGACGCTCTTACAAGGGAGCGGCCATAGTCCCTATCCCCCATTGATAACGCCCGAACAGGCTTTTCCTTCATCCTCAGGAGGTTACAAGTTCTCCCTTATCCAGGGTCATTGTGCACTGGGGCCATCTACCCTCATGGTCCGGCAGGGCAATGATCATACCGAAGAGACCACCGTGGCGGGACCGATAAAGGTGCCACCAGTGGGCCAGGGAGCCCGGCAACCCTTTTGTCCTGAACAGTAGTTCCTGGTTATCTATATCCTGTACCAATATCCCTTCCCACTCTTCAACTCCTCCGGGCCTGTCAGGAATCAGAAGTTCTACGCGTTTTTTTATCCAGTCAACATCCAGTTGGATATCCATGGGCTTGTCCGTGCCCGGCAGGTGAACGGTCCCGTGAAAAGTTTCCATGTTAATTCACTCCTTTAGCCGTCAACAAATCTATCAATTCCCGGGTAATACGGCGAATTCTTTTATTAATTATTAAAAATAATCTCAGGTTAATCGGGACTTATTTGCTCCCTTTGGCAAGGGCTTCCGCAACTGACCGGCCTATCCGGGCGGGATTCTCGACTATAACAGCCCCGCCTTCCCTCAAAGCCCGGATTTTTTCTCCCGCGGTGCCGGCGGCTCCTGAAATTATGGCTCCCGCATGCCCCATTCTCCTGCCTGGAGGAGCGGTATTCCCTGCCACGAAAGCCACTACCGGTTTACTCATATTGTTTTTTATAGTTTCGGCAGCATCCTGCTCCAGGGTTCCGCCGATTTCTCCTATCAGGACGACCACGTCCGTTTCCGTGTCTTGCTCGAACAACATGAGTATTTCGGCAAATGTTGAGCCGGGAATTGGGTCTCCCCCGATACCGACACAGGTTGACTGGCCGATGTCAAGGGCTGTCAGCTGAGAGACAACTTCATAGGTAAGGGTACCGCTGCGGGAGACCACTCCCACGCGTCCCGGCTTATGGATATCTCCCGCCATAAGCCCTACCTTGGATTTCCCCGGGGAAATCAGCCCGGGGCAATTCGGACCGATTAACCTGGTTTTACCGCCGCTTAAATACCGGAGAACAGTGACCATGTCGGCCGTCGGGATGAATTCCGTGATGCAAACAACCAGGGAAAGCCCTGCATCAGCCGATTCCAGGATAGCATCGGCTGCGAAGGGGGCGGGTACGAAGATCATACTTGTGTCGGCCCCCGTTTCCTTCACAGCTCGATCCACGGTGTTGAACACGGGGACGCCGAGGTGAACGGTTCCTCCCTTTCCGGGAGATGTGCCGCCAACGATTTTTGTGCCGTATTCCATGCACCGCTGCGCATGGAAACTGCCTTCACCCCCGGTTATCCCCTGGACCAGGAGGCGGGTTTTTTCGTCGATAAGTATGCTCACTATTACCTCTTACAAAAATGATAAAAATATATCAAAAAATTACCTTCTGGAGCGGGCTATCGGTTTTTTACGGCTGCCACAGCTTTCTCCGCAGCCTCCTGCATGCCGTAAGCGCGTATGATTTTTAAACCGGATTCCTCAAGGATACATTCTCCTTCCTGAACATTGGTACCCGCCAACCGGACAACCGTGGGAATACGAATATCCATCTGGCTGTAAGCTTCTACAATTCCCCGGGCGATCACATCCACCCGGGCCATCCCCCCGAAGATGTTTACCAGGATAGCTTTCACTGCCGGGTCCGAGTTAAAGAGCCGGAAAGCGTTTACGACCCGTTCGGTGTTATTGGCTGTGCCTATATCCAGGAAATTAGCAGGTTTCCCACCGCACAATGTCAAAAGGTCCAGGACGGACATGGCCAGTCCGGCCCCGTTTACCATACAGCCGATATCGCCTTCCATTTTAATGTAATTCTTTATCCCGAAGTCCTGGGCCCGGACCTCCAACGGGTCGACCTGCCCCTTATCGTTCATAGCGGCGATTTCAGGGTGCCGGAAAAGGGCGTTATCGTCAAAATTAACCTTTGCATCGAGGGCAAGAAGTCTTTTATCCATGGTAACCACCAGGGGGTTGATTTCCACCAGGGAACAGTCCAGGGTTTTAAAAAGTCTGAAAAGGTTGCCAACCAGTTCACCGGCAGGCTTTACAAGTTCGGGTTGCAGGTTGAGGCCATAGGCAATCTGCCTCCCCTGGAAAGGCTGGAAACCCGCCGCCGGGTCCACCCAGGTCTTGATAATTTTTTCCGGGGACTTTAGAGCAATTTCTTCTATGTCCATCCCGCCTGCTTCACTGGCCATAATTACAGGAAGACGCCTGGAACTGTCTATAACGATGCCAAGATAAAGCTCCCTTTCGGTGTTTACGGCTTCTTCTACCAGAACTTGCTCAACGGGGACTCCCTCAGCCCCGGTCTGGTGCGTAACCAGGCGGCTGCCGAGTAAAGAGGCAGCCGCTTTCCCGGCTTCCTCCGGAGAGGATGCCTGCTTAATACCCCCCGCTTTTCCCCTGCCCCCGGCGTAAACCTGTGCTTTGATCACTACGTTACCCCCGAGGTGAGCAGCGGCTCCTCTCGCCCCGGCGGCATCAGCAGCTACCTTGCCCCCGGGAACGGGAATGGAAAAGCTCGCCAGAAGTTCTTTTGCCTGGTACTCGTGGATTTTTATTGCAGTATACCTCCCTTAATTTACTGGAACCTGGCACGTGTAAAAAGTTTCGATGTAAGGTGAATTTAAACTGCCCCGGAAACAGTCCTGAGAGTCCCTCCGGAACAGGATATCAAGAATATATTTCTTCTGACAGGCACAATAACCCTCAGTAATATGGCGGAGGGGGTGGGATTCGAACCCACGTCTCGACATAATCGAGAGGCGGTTTTCAAGACCGCTACCTTAAACCACTCGGACACCCCTCCCGGATATGAATATTTAGTTAAATTGGTGTGCCATGTCTACTTTTGGCGTTAAATTGGCGTTAATTTTTTGAAACACCCCGTTTTTTCCCGGCGGCAGGACTTCATCGAGTAACGCCATGGCGTCCTCTTGCATGCCCTCAATTATATGAGAGTAGGTATCCATTGTAAAGGCTACCGAGCTATGACCTAAGGCCTCACTGATTACCTTGGGTTTGGC
>JAUYHV010000075.1 GCA_030689845.1 Dehalococcoidia bacterium | reverse complement strand
GCCACCCGCCTGGATGAAGCATCCCACCGCAGAATAGAAATGGCACTGCCCATCGTAACCATGTCTTTTGCCAGGGGCGGCCTCAGCCTGAGAAAAGATAAAATAGAATATGACATGAGATTAACCGACCTGGGTCCCGGGGGAATACGGGCCGACAGCAGCGGCGCTACCTGTATTCCGGGCTTATATGCCGCGGGCGCCGCCTCCGACCACGGGGAAGACGGGGTGTCGAACGTAATTGGACACGGCATGGAGTCCTGCATCGGGGGCTGGCGGGCAGGAAAAGGGGCATCGGAATTTTCCCTCCGGGGAGAGAAACCAGGGTTTAAAGACCAACAGGCCAGTGAACTTATTGAGAAAACCTTCAAGCCCTTGAACCGCAAGAGGGGGATAAATCACCGGGAGTTGCGCCGGGAAATAGGAAAGATAAGGGATGAGGGGCTGTTGGGGGCCATAAGAACGGCCGACAGGATAAAGAAAGCCATAACAGCCGTGGACGCCATTAAAGCTTCGTTGCCGCTGGTCACGGCCGGGGACTACCATGAATTGACCAGGGTCCTGGGTTTGGGTAACGAACTTTTATTCGTGGAACTCCTGGCAAAATGCTCCCTTTACCGCACCGAAAGCCGGGGGTCCCATTACCGGGAGGACTACCCCGAAAGAAACGATAAAAACTGGTTGAAATGGGTAATAGCCAGAGATGACGGTGACCACATAAGGATATGGGACCAGCCTGTGACCGGCCAGGTTATCCGCGAGAGGATATAAAGATGAAACAACTGAAAATAACGGAGATAGACCCTTACCGCTGTATCGGCTGTACGGCCTGCGTACAGTCCTGTTTCAACGACGTTTTAAGGATGAAGAAAGGCAAAGCGGTAATCGCTTATGGAGAGGACTGCTCCCAGTGCTTCAGCTGCGAGGTGGACTGCCCCCGGGATGCCGTATTTTTCGGCTGGGTTGAAGGAAACCTGTGAAAACAGCGGAGGGGAACCCGAATTGATTCCCCTCCTCAAGCGATTTTGGTCTACTTTCCCTTTTCAGCCTCGGCGATAATCCCTTTCATCTCCACTATAAACTTTCCCCTGAATATAATATCCTCCTCCGAGTCCGGGTATAATTTTTCCTCAGGCCTCGTGAAAAATATGGGATTGATGCCTTCCGTCGGAGCGTCCAACCTGAGGCTGGGATTGAGAGTACTCTTAACAAAAACAGCTTGCCCTTCTTTTGAAAGCAGCCAGTTCACGAAAATAATAGTTGCGTTGGGGTGGGCCGACTTCGTGGGTATCCCCAAAACACCGTCCGCATGAGACGAATACACCTCGTCTGTTTGTACTTGGGCGATAGGCGCTCCAGCATCCAGGAACTCGGCCTGGGTAGCTACCCTGGCACCCAGACCTATACTGTGTTTACCCTTTGCGATCACTTCTACCTGGAGACGGTTGTCCCGGATAATCTCAGCCTGCTGGTCCCTGACCACGCGTGTTAAAAAATCCCTGGTTTTTTCCACATTCCAGATATTGAGGGCCAGGTGGGAAAATAAGTTGCTGCCGGAACCGGTTACCCTGGGGTCATTTAATGAAATTTTGCCTTTGTACTGGGGTTTCAGGGCATCCTCATAGGCAGTCAATTCCCCTTTTTGGACAAGGTTGGTGTTGTAAATCATAAAGCGCTGCGCTGAAGCAACCATAGGTATGGTAGTGCCGTCCTTGTCCGAGAATGTCAGCTTTCCTCCCCTCCACATCTTGGGGTCGACCACCTCGGGGAGAAAAAGGAGAGACTTTATGTTTCCAAGAACACCGGCGGGTTTCATGGCGCTGATAAAAGTTCCGCCTCCCGACCCGAATACGTCGGCAATGTTAAGCCCTGCCCTGTTCTCCGTCTGCACTTTTGCCAGCATCTCCGAGCCCCTGGCAAAAGAAGTGAACTCCACATCTATGCCGTATTTGTCCCGGAATGCCTGGGAAAGTGCCGCCCTCGGTTCCTGCCCCCATAAGGCATACACATTTAATTTCCCCTCCTTTTTAGCTTCGGCCAGCGTGGCGTCCCATTTTTGCTGCCATTCAGGCTTGGGAGGAGGAGGAACGGGCGTGACAACCTGGGGTGGTTTGGTTATCACCGGGGGGGGTTGCGGGGTGGGTTGTCCGCAACCGGCATAAAGAAACGCCGTCACCAGAAGAACCACTGCGCCAATTGACTTTTTCATTTTTCCCTCCTTTTTTCACACGAATCCATTTTAACGACACCGGGTTTCCTCAGGATGTGAATGCTGCCCTTATCCGTTTACCCGGGGACGAGTTACCCTTCGGATGGGCT
>JAUYHV010000069.1 GCA_030689845.1 Dehalococcoidia bacterium | reverse complement strand
ACCGAGGCATACAGCCAAATGAGGCTTACCGCCGAAGCGGCAAGCAGTGTTTTTGCTGATAATCTATGGACGGAACCGGCAGTGTTTAATAACTACGGAAAGACCATATTCACTATTTTGCATAACACGACGTATTTATGGATTGTCAGACAAAACCGGATATTGATAGCCCCCACCGACAGCAACATGCAGGATGTCAGCGCAAACCTTCAAAACATCGAAGCCATTACCACCCCCCGGGATGGTTCCGTGGCCGTAGAGTTGCGCAACGACACCAAGCAATACAACAGCCCCATCCTCGGCATCGGAGCCCAGCTTGAAGTTGAGTGGGGATACCAGACCCCTTCAGGAGTTTTATACACCTCGGTCAGCACCTACTGGGTAGAACGCCTCGAATATCGCCGGGAGGCTTACAAATCGACCATGGTATTTCACGCCCTGGATGCCTGGGGAGTGTTAAAGAAACTAAGAGCCAGGTATCAGTATGTTTGGGCCGCAGGAGCTGCCAGCATCGAGGATATATTGAAATGGCTGCTTGCCAGAGCCGGTTTTTCTTACACCACAGTTTCAGCATCACCCAGCATAACCGGCCAGACCCCGCCCTTTACGCTTTACGCCAATGAAACCTACGCCAACGCCATCATCCGGTTATTGCAGAAAGTTCCCGATGTTATCTACTTCCGCGCCGCAACCGCCAGGGCGGTTAACCCCGCAAGCGGGGACGCAAGCGTGTACGCTTACGGCGGCGCTCATGCCATCCTCGAAGGCCGGTATATCACAGAGGCGTTAGGAGTAAATAGTGTTATCGTAATAGGAGACGCTATAACTACCTATGATTGGGAAGTGACGGAAGCCGCGGCATCCGGGGAGCGGGTGTTCCAGGTCTATGACAAGTCCTTAACCACCGCCGCCCTGGCCCACCAGCGGGGAGCTGCCGAGGAAAGCCGGGCAGCCAGGGAAAGAGCATCCGGGATAGTAACCGTTCCCCTGCAGCCAGCGCAAGAGCTTTACGACGTCATAGACGTTACCGACAGCCTGTTAGGTCTGTCAGCATCCCGCCGCCGTGTGGCCGGATTAAAGCATCGCTACAATACCCGCAAAGGTGAATACAGCCTGACAATGCAGTTGAGTAACGTTTTTTACACCTTTGCCCCATAGTAGGGTTAACCAGGTGGATTTGTTCCACCTTTACGAAAGGGGGATTAAGCCGAAGGCTCTCGGAACGGAGGGGGATTTATTATGATTAAAAAAGTGGAGCTAATATCATTCGATGCCGGGACCTATACCGCAGTTGTCCGGGAAGTAGGAAGCCTATCCATTCACCTTACCGGCGTTCCGGTTGCCCGGGACATCGCCGCAGGTGAAATGACCGCCGGCCGTTATTGCGTCATGGCGGTATTCGACGAGTTCAACCCGGGCGACAATGTTATCGCTGGTGTATTTACCCCTTAAAAACTGATAGAATAAGCCCGGAGTAACGGAAAAAGGGGCGAAATGGTCACTGTATCAGAATTGGTTACTCGGATGCTCAAAGGGGACCGCCAGGCCCTGGCCCGTCTTATTAGCCGGGTGGAAGAAGACAATCCGGACGTTCCCCATGTGATCCGGCAGATAAAAGGACACCTGGGGAAAGCCTATGTTCTCGGCGTGACGGGGATACCCGGCGGGGGTAAAAGCACCCTGGTGGATAAGCTGACCTCTCTGCTCAGGGAGAAAGGATTTTCCGTTGGCATTATCGCCATAGACCCTTCCAGCCCCTTCAGCGGAGGCGCCTTGCTGGGAGACCGGATAAGGATGCAGGAACATTACCTTGACGAAGGGGTTTTTATCCGCAGCATGTCGACCCGGGGCGCCCACGGGGGGTTGCCTCATTCTGCCCGGAGTGTAACAAAACTACTGGATGCTTCGGGAAAGGACTTTATAATCCTGGAGACGGCGGGGGTGGGCCAGACCGAGCTGGACATAATGAAAATAGCCGACACTATTCTCGTGGTGCTGACGCCGGAAGTCGGTGACAGTATCCAGGCATTGAAGGCGGGCCTGCTGGAGATAGCTGATATTTTTGTGGTTAACAAGGCTGACCGGCCCGGGGCAGAAAAGCTGGCCCGTAACCTGCAGTCCATGGCCCGGCCGCAGGTTGCGAAGGCGGGGTGGGAGGTGCCGGTCCTTATCGCCCAGGCGTTGAACAACATCGGGCTGGACGAACTCTGGAGTGAAATTGAAAAACACCGCCACCTTCAGCAGGAAACGGGGGGGCTCAATGCGCGCCGCAGCGGGCAGCGTTTGCAGGAGTTTATAGAGCACGTAAAGCTGGGACTGGAGGCGGCCTTTGAAGGCCACATACGTTCCGATAAAAGAATAAGTGAATACATGAGGAAGGTGGAGCAGGAAGGCGAGGATCCCCTGGTGGCGGCTTCGGAGGTTTTGCGGGACAGGAAAGTTCTGGAGGAGTGGATCAGGAAACTGGTCCGGGGCTAATGAGGCATAATTTAAAAATTATATTGGGTGTAAATATAAAAAAAGATGGAGTATAAAATTGAAAACCATTCATAGGATAATAAACGGTGATAGCCGACAAATGAATCTTCTTTCCGATAACTCGGTTCATTTAGTCATAACTTCTCCCCCGTATTGGCAGTTAAAAGACTATGGTGGTAAAAAACAAATTGGTTTTCATGAAAGTTATGAAAACTACATAAACAATTTAAGCCTTGTATGGAAAGAGTGCTATAGGGTATTGCATCCAGGTTGCCGGCTTTGTATTAATATTGGGGACCAGTTTGCCCGTTCAGTTTATTATGGACG
Organism: Dehalococcoidia bacterium; assembly: GCA_030689845.1. GTDB lineage: Bacteria > Chloroflexota > Dehalococcoidia > JACQUA01 > JACQUA01 > JAUYHV01. The sequence goes on along the minus strand of JAUYHV010000069.1, from coordinate 2,575 downwards.
CTATAAAGTTATTCCCATAAGGACCGAAATTATCAAATTCTGTGAAACGATTGGATTTGATTATATGGGAGCCATTATTTGGCAGAAAGTAACGACGACCAACACTACCGGTGGGGGAACGTTTAAATGAAACGAGAAGCAACAACTATGGGTCAGGAGGCAGTTTACAGATGTATTCATTGCGGAGGAATAGCTAGTATTCGTATAATCTTACATACAGAAAAGGGCACGTGGCCAGAAATTGAGTTTTGTCCCTTCTGTGGCTTAACAAATTGCTATCCCATTGAAAAACCATCTGAACTTGTCGAGCCATTCTAACATAAATGCCCTCGATTAGGCATGCAAAAAGGATAATCCATTATCCGTTAAGTTATACTCCAAAAAGATCAGGTTGCTCTTTCTGGCAAGCCTGATTCTGTTTTTCAAAGATTTATACATATTTGATATTGAGACTTTGGTTTTATGATTGCCTCCGCATAAACAAACCAGATAAAAATTAAAATCCTTAAATGGATTGCCTTCTGTTACTCTTTCAGAAAGAATGGAATAGCATAAATGCTTTCTCATCTCCTTTTCAATTTGGGGAGCAATAGTGCTGGTGAGACTGTCCTTTTTCAATTCAAATACATTTATGCTTTCGGCATTGACGACAACAATGTCTGCTGGATATGCGTTCCCAAGGATAAACTGATTATATATAACCGAGTCTTCCAACCTGTTTCTGGAGCAGTTGGCCAATGCCTCGTTGAACCCATCATATTCATAGCTGCCTTTTATTTTTAATGATAGAAGCAGATATGTCTCCAAATCGCTTTCTGAAGCGAACTTGTGCTTCTTGTCCAGCTTATTTTTTCCCCATATGTATTCTTGATTGACTTCAATTATCGGCTGGATTAAAGTTTTTTGCTCAGAATTCTGATACTCAGTACCAAGTTCTTGAATCGCATTCAAAAGTGCTTCTCCCTCTCTGTTAGTCAGAGGAATGCAGTGCAAGTGCTTGTTTTGTTGGATTAGATTTATTATTCTTGAATAGAAACTAACCTCGTTGCAATGAACACCGTACAGGTATAAATCGGTTTCCTCTATCGCATAAATGGGATTTCCTGAAGAAAACTGGACCCGATAAAAGTACCTTTGCATCGGATATATTAAGGTTTTATTGTAAAACAATCTTTTAGTGACATTCAATGGCCCAAATATTTGTTGTGTTTTGTAGTTGAATTGCGAAAGAAAAATAGTATCACCTATATCAAGATTTGCAAGCCAGTTAGATTGGGTTGCCCCATAAGTTAAATATGCTAGACACTGTTCGGCGAACTTGGTCGTTGTGACTATGTAGTATCTCATTATCAAAGCCTAGCAAGAAAACACCGCCTTGTCTAGTACCTTGATAGTACCTTGATAGGACATTAGCAAAATGATGGGAGAAATTATTACTTTAGGAATGTCCGTCTAAGAGTGCATATAGAAACGTTTGGCGGAAACTCTACGTAAAAATCACGGAAGTCATTCAAGCGGAAGTAGAAGAAATAACAGAACAGGACTGCATTGACTATCTGTTTCAACTCGTTATTGACCGAACATTTGACGGGTATATGACTGAAATTAAAACAATTTATGGGCAGCTTGAGAAAGAACTTGGAGTAAAAATAGAACCGGCGCCTGACAAATGGGATAGGCTTTACAACGTTGACTTCTTTATCAAGATCGAAAACAGGTATATTGGGATACAGATAAAACCTGTAAATCAAGGCATTCAACTCCCTCAGATTTTTAAAGAGAAAAGGCTTCAACAAGAAACTCATGAAAAATTCATGAAAGAGTACGGTGGAAAAGTGTTTTATGTTTTTTCGTCAAAAGCTGGAGATAAGAAAGTTATAGTGAACAAAGAAGTAATTGATGAGATACGACAGGAAATTGACCGATTGAAAAATTAAATTCATAGCGCAACAGCCGCATTGATGCCACCTGACGATGTGGCCGGAACTATTGAGGTGGAAGTCAATATTATGTTATTATTCCCGCGGCTCCCCTGAAAATCCCCGACATTCTGAGCGGTGATTATCATTCGTGGTAAAAGGAGGTGTAATAAAATAATACTTTTTTTAGGCTCATAGTCTGGCTGACGCCCCCGGTAGACACTGGTCCTTTTTATTTCAAATTATTTCAAAATTTATGAGAAAGGTGGTTGATATTTATGAAGATTATTATCAGTATTTCGTTAGCCTTATTATTCCTTTCGGGGCTGGTGGTAGGATGCGATTCGCGGCCGGCGGCCACACCAGCGCTCGCGCCGACTGTACGGGCGACTGTCCCGGTGGCAACCCCCGGGATTGAAACAAAAGCGACACCAGCGCCGGTGCGGCCGACAGCCGCGCCCACGCTGCCTCCGGCAGCGGTGGCAACGCCAAAACCGGAAACCAGGCCGTATTACGAGGGTAAAACCATTGAAATGGTGGTCGGTTCGGCAGCGGGCGGGCCCACGGACATGCACGCCCGGGCCATTGCAATGTTTATACCTAATTATGTCCCGGGGAATCCCAGGGTTATTATACGGAACGTGCCCGGAGGCTCC
>JAUYHV010000068.1 GCA_030689845.1 Dehalococcoidia bacterium | reverse complement strand
GATAATATCTATATCCTTAACCGGGTCTACCCTGGTACTCATAGCCCACAGGACATCGTTGGTATCGGTGGGGTCTATATCCTCATCCACCACCACGATCCACCTGCCCATAAACCCACCGCCCATGGTCAACTGGGAAGTAAGGACGGCAGCCTGTTTGGCATGGCCGGCATACCTCTGTTTGATGGACACGGTGATAAACTCCCTGCCTCCGGCCTCGTTCAACCATACCCCCTTTACATCCGGCACCCCGCACTGCTCGAGCTGGTTGTGTAAAAGGGCGCTCCTCAGGACGAACTGCAGGTAGCTGGCATCGCTGGGAGACCTTCCCGGCGGCGCCCCCAGGATAACCGGGTCGTTCCTGAAATAGGCCCTCTCTACTTCAAGGACGGGCCTTTCCTGCACGCCGCTTACATAGTATCCTACCCACTCCCCGAAAGGACCTTCCTTTTCTTTCCTGTCCGGCGGGCAAAAGCCGGCCAGGACTATCTCGCTGTCAGCGGGCACAGGGAGCCCTGTAACCTCCTCGTTAATCAGCTTTACGGGTTCCCCCCAAATCGAGCCTGCCAGGTCATATTCAGCGCCCTGGGGCAGGGGTATGGAACCTGCCACCATGAACAAAGGGTGATGGCCTGCTGATATGGCCATGGGACAGGGCTGGCCGCGGGAGTGGTACTTGTCCATGTGGAGCCACCCGTGCTTTCCCATGGAAATGTGAAAAGACACGACATTTTTATCGTGTATCATGGCGCGGTAGGTCCCGACATTTACCGAGCCGGTATCCGGGTCCCGGGTGATAACCGCGCTGCCCGTGGCGATGTACCGTCCTCCGTCCTCTTCATGCCACATTGGCGCAGGAAAACGGAATAAATCGACTTCGCCTCCGGCCATGGTATTTTCAAACAGAGGACCGGTTGACACTATTTCCGGCTTAAATTTATCCCTGGCTGAATCCCACTCCGGCCACTTCTGTCTCAGGATCTGGATAATTTCTTTTTTTGAATAGTGGGGGGAAAGGCCCAGTGCAAGGCCGAGCCTGCCCGGCGATGACATCGACGAAGTAAGCACCCGGTATCCCCGGGGATAGTCCGTGATTTCATCGAAAACGAGGGCTCTGCAGGGATTTTTTCTCCAGTTAACGGTGGTTAAAGCGCCTATCTCCAGGTTCCAGTTGGCGCCCTTCACAATCCTCAACTCCCCGGCCCTGTCAACATTTTCCAGCCAGTGGCGCAGGTCTTCTCCGGGCATAAATTACTCTCTTATACCTTCTAAAACGAGAATCAATAATAACTTAAAAATCAGCAAAGCATTTCCCATTCAAGTAATCTGGAAAAGTGTGAATACCTGTAACCTGAAGCCAGCATTTTTCAATCCCACCACCTTCAGCCTTCCAAGGCCGAGCTAATCCCAAACGAAGATATAATCGGTCGACGTTTTGAAGCCTGCCGAGCAGTTCTCCTTCTAATTCGCTGCGGTCATCGCCATTCTCTTTAACCCGTGTATAGCAATAATCCCATAAAGTTAAATCAACGGCAGGTCTGGAAAATGTAGCCCTGGTTTTATCAGTGAATGTGATTCTTGGCTTAATACTACTTTGAGTTAATTCGACGCCGTCTTCGAGTAACTTAGAATTTATTTCTCTCTCCGGTTTGCGGCGTTTTATCAATTCGCTATATGAAAGCTCATATTCATTCCAGTTTTTTGTTTGATGATATTTCTTCAGTGTAGACTCATCTGGAGCTAACTCAGGTATTTCGTGATACTCCATACCGAGTAATTTTTGAAGAAAATATTTTAGGTCATCTCGTTTAGTAAAACCCGCGAGTTGCGATGTATTTTTTAACCTTATATCTAAAAGATGTTTAGCTCCCGTGTTACGCAGTAGTAGAAAGAAAGTTTCTGCTGTTTTTTTGGTATAACCTATCGTATATATAGTTAAATGATCGTTCATTTAGTGTTACATAGGGAGCATTTGTTGACTCAAAGATACCCCGGCTCTCTCTTTTGATAATTCTTCGTCAGTTTGTATTCGCTCATCGCCTCGTATGTGGAATAGACGTACTCCAATATGGCTCAGGGCTTCCCCAACCAGAAGACTACGATGGCAATGAGCGGGATTTTCCTCAGCACACATCAAACAAATCTTGTATCTATCACAACCGTGTACCAGCCTCGCAATACCCTGTTGAAAGGACTCACTACGCCTTATTAATTGATAATCTGCTCTGCCCGTTACAGGATTCAGGTAAGTTGGGTCAGCGGGTTGACCGCCCAACACATCGCCCATATATAAATATTTTATGCCCGCTATAGTCATTAATTTTTCTAAAGCATTCTTTTCTGCAAAGGATACCCAACCACTATTTGGATTGCTTCGTATATCCACAAGGACTTCGATTTTCACCAACTGAAGCAACCGTAAAAAATAATCAAATTCGTGATTACTATGGCCTATTGTATGAATAGTTAGCATATTAATACCATTTAAGATATATTAAACCGTATATAAACTGTTTTTACAAGCATTTTTGTTAATAATTGATATTCTATGCGGGTCTCCTTTTGTACATTTCGAAACTCCGTAAGTTTACAAAGATACCACGTTCACCTTAAACGTATTTTATGAATATATTAATTTGAATGCTTCAATGTGCTATTCCCGTAAGCCGAAGACCAACTGGTAGTCCTGCAGGCAAGTACTTCTTATAAAGAATTAAATCGACTTGCCCTCTTTTATTCTTTTCTTGAGGTATTTTATCGGGTCGGGAGCGTAATCTTTGAGGTAATTACCCCTGCAATTAATGCCGGGCAGGGGTGGTATCCAGTCATA
>JAUYHV010000064.1 GCA_030689845.1 Dehalococcoidia bacterium | reverse complement strand
CATATGGCTGCCCGGAGTAGAGATGGTTAGGAATTATAGCCGCGCCCTTGTTGTCTTCAGTTTAGGAGGTTCCCTTTGGCTCGGTTTGGCCGCCACTTTTGCGGCCGGCAAATTCCAGGCAAAAAGCAGCAATGACCGCGTTTTTCGCCTCATGAAAAAACTGGGGTACATGCTTTCAACTTTAACGGCAATTGTTTTGCTGGGATATCTCCTTTTACCCCAGATTCTTCCCCTGGTAAAGCCGCTCTTTTCCAGGTTGTTCGGGCTCTTTGTCACCATGGATAAACCCTTTGACTGGTACTGGCAGAATTCCGTGTTGGGATTTTTATCCCGTTACATTGGGAACTGGTTGGGCTGGTTGGCAATAGCTGCCGCAAGCGCCTGGCTCATGCTGCGGTATTTTAAAAAACCCACCTGTATGGGAACCATTTTGTTGATGGTAATACTAGGCATCGACCTCCTCTGGCCAACCATGCGCTATTTACAATATTCCAGCCCCGGGGAAGTCCTCCCCGTCACGGAAGGCATCAGATACCTGCAGAGCGATACGGGGTTATACCGTATCGCCACCCGGAACATGGACGTGGGATATGGTCAGCGGGCAGTTTTTCCAGGGGCAAGCGTTACGGCTTTCGGGATTCAAACCGTTGGTGGGCGCGGGGACTATTCCGACTACTACCGCAGGTACCTTGAATATATCCAGCGCTCTTCGGGAACCGAGAGGCCTTTTCCTCACCAGGACTATCTGACAGTTTATGATTCAAAACTCCTGGACATGCTAAATACAAAATATATTGTTACCTATCCCGGCGACCGGGACATTACCGGCAGCAAATTTGAACTGGTGTTTGATGGTGACCTCAGGATATACCTTAATCACGGAGCCCTGCCTCGGGCATGGATAGTACACCGGGCAGAAATCGTACCGGATATCGAACAGACCCTGGATCTCATTTTCCGGGGTTCCTTCGACCCCCGGCAGACGGTCATACTGTCCGGTGATTCGCCCATCGAACCTGTCAATATTGCATCAACAGGGGAGGGTATGGATGGTGTTGATATAGAGCGTTATACCGCAAATGAAGTTGTTCTCAAGACAACCTCCACACAGGAAGGCTACCTCGTTCTGGCAGACCAGTATTTCCCCGGATGGAAAGCCGAGGTGGACGGGATTCAGGTGAAAATCGCCCGGGCAAATTACGTCTCGAGGGCAGTCCATTTACCTCCGGGAGCACACCGGGTCGTGTTCCGCTATATTCCCGATTCATATCTTAAAGGCCTGGTTATTTCGATGTTTTCCCTTTCATTCGCAGTGCTCATAACCCTGGCAGGTTTGTTTATCGGAAGGAGAATTATTCAGCCGCCGCCAGGCGGACGATGACCTCCTTCTACAGTGCAGTGATGTAAAATAGCGATATTCCCGCCTGCTTTACGCCCCCAAACCCAAATAAAACACCGCGGATTTCTTTTGCAAT
>JAUYHV010000062.1 GCA_030689845.1 Dehalococcoidia bacterium | reverse complement strand
ATTGCAACTACTCCGAGTTGTTCACCGGCAGCACCAATAAGGCGCACCTCCTTGGCGCGGATATTTCCGTTAATGCGTTGCTCTTTAAATATGTTCTCTCTATACCCCTAACTAATATAATTTAATATTATGACGTGTTATTCTGGTTTCAGAAATATGAATATATCATACAGGTAATCAGAAGTCAAAGTCAATCTGGAGACATTTTAAAATACGGTTAATAATATTCCCCGTCCTTACCTGTGAGGCAATTCTCAAGGAAAAATATAGCTTACGGCGTCCTCCGGGCATTCGATGCGGCAACTTCCGCAGTTCCAGCATTCATCGGGATACCGAACCATGGCTTTTGAAGTATCGTCCGTCATGTAAATGATATCCCCGGGACATATTTCATCACAAACACCGCAACCGGTGCATTTATCGATATTTATTATAGCAGGCATTCCACACTCCTTTTCAATTAGCGGTTTTCAAGGGCTGGTAAGATAATTTCAATTCTTCGCCATCGCCCCTGTTTACGATGATGTATCCCTTCCAGTGCTCGTCATCCTGCCGGGGATAATCGGTCCTGGAATGGGCCGGCAAAGACCTGCTTTCCTTCCTTTCCAGAGCCGCTGTCGCTATAACAATTGCCACATCAATAAGATTCCGGGTCTCGTTTGCCCTCATGAGTTCGTGGAAGGACCGGGCCATCATCGCCCTGGAGTTATCCTTAAGCCCTTTTAAGGCTTTGATAGCAGTCTTTAAACCATCGGCATTTCTATTAAATCCAACCCAGGTGGACATTATTCTCCTCATCTCATCTTCCACGTCTATCGGTCTTATGTTGCCGGGGTTGGTTATTGGATAATAGATCGTATCGCGGAGTTTGTTAACCTGCTGTAAGTCATCATCGAAATCTTTAATAGCGGCGGCGTGTTTAACTGCCTTTTCACCGGCTACGTACCCGAGGGTACATGCCCCGGAAACAGCCAGGCCAACGTTTGTGCAGTCACCGGCTGCAAACAGTCCCTCCACGGTAGAACAGCAGTTTTCATCTACTTTTATGCCCTGTCCCTGCGTTTCCATCTCTCTTAATTCATAGGGTATAAGGTCTCTGGTCATATCTAAGTCCTTGTGCTTAAGAAAATCCATTAAAGTGGGTCTTTCGTTCAAAATGCCCTTTGTTATCCTTCCAATAGCTTCTTCGCCCAGGTGGCGGCAATCCACAAAACAGGGTCCCCGGCCTTCGGCACACTCCTTCAAAATGTTATTAACTATGGCGGTCCTCGGGGCATGGTCCCCGAGGGGATGGCTTTTCTCCATAAAACGTTCCCCCCTGGCATTTACAAAGGTCGCCCCCATTCCTATAAATCCCGTAATTGCCGGGCTGTCGGAGCCCCTTGGAGATACGGAGCAAAATGTAAATTCCATGTTTGTTAAATCCGCTCCCGCACGGAGGGCTATGACATGGCCGTCCCCGGTATTAAAAGGCGGAGCATGCGTGAAAAAATCCCTCCCTGTAGGACTGGGGAACAGCCTGGTAGCACCCCCGGTACCTAAAACAACTGATTTTGCTCTTATTATGTAAAAATCCCCTGTTCTAATATGAAATCCCACTGCCCCCGTTACCCTCCCTGAACTGATTAAAAGCCCTTCAACCGCAAGCCGTTCCAATAATCTAACCTGCAATTTTCCCAGGTATGCAGAAAAAACGTCTTTAATTCGCCCGCCTTCAAAGCAAATCGTATGGGGGTCCCTGCCTCCGAGACCGGCGATGCGGTAATACTTACCTGTTTTGGCATCCTTGAAATTTACACCTATCTCTTCCAAAAACCCGAATATCTTCCGGGCTTCCTTGGCATAGGTAGATACTACTTTCAGGTCGGTTATTCCGGGTCTTGTGGAAGCGAATTTGTTAACAAACGCTTCAGGTGTATCCCAGGGCCCCTCTCCCAGGATTGCCGAATAATGGTCGACACCGGTGGCCAGGGAGCCGCTGTGCCGGATAGACCCTCCTTTTTCCACCAGGGTAACATCGCAACCTTTTTGCTTTGCAGCCATGGCGGCAAGGCATCCGGCAGTTCCTCCACCTATAACAAGCACATCAGTTCTTAACTCGTTTGTTTTAATATTCATGCGCGTCTCCTGTCTGTTTCGCGGCTCATTTTACCACGCATACTAATTAAAAACATTTCATGACCCCGTGATGGAATAGGTTGCGGTCTTTTACCAATTAGAAATTTCGCCTTACACAGCAGGTTCAATAACCGCACCATTGTGCTGGACTACTTGCAAACGGCAAGGCAATAAGGGAGACCCGGACGATACAGAACCGTTAGTTTGCCACGTGGAAAACTTTTACCGGCTGGCCGCGGTTTTAGGGCCTGGAAAATATTCTAGTATAGTGTTTCATAAATGGCTTTACAATCTTTGTCATTCCGGGCTTGACCCGGAATCCAGCCTGTTGCTCTGGATTCCCGCGAAACTTATTAAATTACTTTCAAATCCCTCTCAATCTCCCTTTACGAAAGGGAGAGGATCTTCTCCCCCTTTGAAAAAGGGGGATTAAGGGGGATTTTGTGGCTTTTCGCCTTATACCTAAAGCAGCCCTGACTGTTTGGCCTTCGTAAGTAATGCCGGCTCGCTCCACCACTTTTTAATACCAAGATCATCTGCAACGGCATTGGCGGCCAGGTAACCTGCACCCCAGATGACACAACCGCCGGGATAGTTGGAAGAGCCGCCGAGATAAAGGTTCTTTATCGGGCTGCGGCCGTTGGAACATTCTTCGTTAGGTCTTAAGTATCCCATTTGAAGCGGATGGTACTGTCCCTGTTTATAGGAACCCTTTACCATATCAGGAAACTTGTTTTCCAGGTCTCTCGGAGTAGAGACATACGTCCAGAGAACTTTATCACCTGTCATATTAGGAGCATACTTTTGAAGGGTTTCCAGGCAACTCTGGGCAACCTGCTCCTTATAGTCCTGCCTCAGCCACCTGTTGGAACCGCCGTCTTTCAAATCATAAGGAGCAAACCGGGATATAATACCGGTATGCTTGCCTTTAGGAGCCTGGATCGGGTCGTGAACCGTGGGGAAACAGCAGTTAAAAGCTGCCCGCGCAGGAAGCTCTCCCTTATCCACGAGATCAATGTCGCGGCATATATCATCAGGGCTTTCATAACCCAGTATATAAACAAAGGATTTGTTCAGTTCGGGATCAGAGGCAGCTACCGAGAAATCCGGCGCTGCGTCCAAAGCCAGTTGCAAGGTGAAAAGGCTATGATTTTCCCACTGCCAGCCTTTTATACTGTCCACGAAATCTTTTTCCAGATTTTCTTCTCCTACAAGGTTTAAAAAAGTCTGGTGGGGATCAATGGTACTGATAACCGCTTTGCCGGCTTTCATAATTGTCCCGTCATGCAATTCGACTCCGGTGACTTTTCCGCTTTCAATGATAAACCGCTTTGGTTTCTCGTTATCCAGGACAACTCCCTGAGCTTCGTGTATTGCCTTGTGAAGAGCCTGGGCGGCACGGTGGGACCCTCCCCGGACCATGCGGTAATTAGTGGCACGGTTCAGATAAAGAAGGACCAGATACCCCAGACCGGCCTGGTCATAAGCAACCCCCCAGTGTGTGGCGACATAAAGCATTAAAGCCCGCACATGTTCATTCTCAAAGTGCTCTTCGATAAGTTCTATTGGCGCCTTCTCCGAGGCCTCCAGCATGAATTTGAGGGACTCTTTTCCCTGTAACCTGATTACCTGGTCCAGGGCCGGCAAAGGCGGAGCAAAAGTGGCAGGAGCAATAAACTCATCCATAGCTTGTTGACACTCACGGTAGATGTCCCGGTACGCCTTGGCATCCTTCTGGGAAAATTTTGATATGGACTGGACAGTTTTTTCCAGATCCGAATATAAGCAAAGGGCTCGCCCGTCGGAGACGGGTAAAACAAACTGCAAAGGAGGGTAAATGTGTTTACATTGATACTTATCTTCAAATTGAAAATCACTGTAAACAGGAGCATAATCAACCATCATCATGTATATCGCATGAGTATTATGCAGAAAACCTCCCATGGTGACTTCCTCTGTTGCAAGGCCCCCGCCCATCTCATGGCGGGCCTCCAGTAAAAGGACGCTTTGTCCTGCTTTCGCCAGATAAGCCCCCGCTTCCAGACCGTTGGGGCCGGCACCTATGATAATGATGTCGTAAGTTTTCTCCATCAGATTATCTCCTTGATTAGTTGTTTGCTAATACTTGGCATTTTTCTCGACCCAGGGCTTTCTCAAGCCCATATCATCGGCGATAATTTTATAACAATTGTAAGACTGGTAGGAACCTGCAAAGCCCCAGGGATGCCAGGCAGAACCAGTAGCATACAGGTTTTTAATGGGAGTGCGGTGTCGAGCCAGTTCCGGGATCGGTCTGTATTTACCGATCTGGGATCCTATATTATCTATAATGGCCCAGTTGCCCGTGGGCGCCATGTTCAGGTTGTGACATATGTCCGGTGGGGAAATGGGTATATACCCCACCACCTTATCCCACGAAATATTGCGCGTATGTTTTTTAAACAGGTCCATGACCTGGTTGGCGTGTACCTTTTTATAATCCAGCCACTCTCTTTCACTCATGGCATCCGCCGGTATTACGAACTGCTCGGTCATCAAGCAGGACATGCCCTCAGGTTGACGTGTTTTATCGGTCAAAGAGTGATTAATTATGGTCAATTCCAGTTCATCGGGATTTTTACCAAGGAAACGCTGAGCCCGCTCCCTTATTATGCCTTCGGGGTCTTTAGTGGTAAGGGCAAGACAAAAAATCTTATTTATGTCAGGTTCCTTTTGGGCCGCCACGAAATCCGGCTGCTCCGTCAAAGCCCAGGTGTACCAGGTCAAACAAGTCATGCGCCGTTCGATGCCGGCTACCCGCCTGGCAAGCCTCCAGTCCAGGTGCTCTTTCCCGATCAAGCGAAAGCACAGGTTGTAAGGGTCCAGGGTGCTGACTACCATGTTTCGCGCTTTTACTTCTGTCCCGTCGGTCAGGAGTACACCTGTTGCCTGGCCGTTTTCGATAGTTACCCTCTCAACTTCGTGCTGGGTAAATATTTTGCCTCCGTTTGCCAGGATAATCTTGACAGCAACATGGGCATAACTGTGCGTACCTCCCTCAAGTCCAGCTGTTCTGGGCGCCAGCCAGCTCAAGCATAGGAGCAAGGAAAGGGCACCCGTCCCTACACAATCCGGGGAAATTCCCAGGTTCGATTGATTCAACCGGCCTAAAAAAGAGACAAAGGCTTCGCTTTCAAAACAGTCTCGAAAGACATCTATCGGTGGTTTTAGCACCCAGCTGGGATCAAAACCGCTGTCCGGATTAGTAAGCAGCCTGTCGAGGGGATCAAGCTGGTCCACCGGCACAGGGGGATTCAAGGCCCATTCCAACTCGGCAGGCATAAATAACTTTCCGACTTTTTTTTGAAATTTTGCCCACGTTTCAGCGTCCCTCTGGGATAATTGGCCAATTGACCTAGCGGTTTTTTCCTGGTCCGGGTCAATTATGCGGTTCCGCAGGATAATGCAGGAATCATCCTCCTTAAAAATTGCTCCGGTGCCCATCACCTCGTTATACCGGGAGCCTCCCCATTCCACCCACTCCGGGAAATCCCTTTCCAGAGTGGGGTGATGTAAAACACCTACGGCAGTTGCGTGATAGTCAGCTAAGAAACCGGGTGCAGGCCCTTCATCCGTGCACCAGCCTCCACCGGCCTCATGCCTTGCCTCGAAAAGTGCAACCTGCATCCCCCCGTATTTGGCCAAATACATTGCCAGTGCCAGCCCCTTATTGCCTCCTCCGACGATTATTGCATCATATGTAGCGTCAGGCATAATGTCCTCCTCTTAATTAAGGTGTTTAATCCAATTTCCATTCGATATATAAAATATTCTAGGCTCTTTTTCATTTCAAGTGGGTAAACTCATCCTTACTCTGTCCAATCAAACGAAAGTTTCCATTCCGACGAAAGTCGGAATCCAGAATTCTATAAAATATCTTTGTACAAGTCCCTCCATTCTGGATTTTCTCTTTCAATCAATTCTATTTTCCACCGCCTTTTCCATTCCTTTATCTGTTTCTCTCGTTGAAGAGTTCCTTCATAATAGTTGCCTGGCTCATAATATACCAGCAGATGTACACCGTATTTTTTG
>JAUYHV010000061.1 GCA_030689845.1 Dehalococcoidia bacterium | reverse complement strand
ACCGAGTGCCGATGTGGCGGCCCTACCCTGCACGACAGCGACGATATGCCCATGGACAGCGTCCTGGTGGCCTTGGAGTATGCTCATGGATATAATCACGAGCCCATGACGGCAGCGATCAAAATTGCTGCCACAGAATATAAATCTTTCGAAGCATAATCAACAAACCGAGCCCCGCGGATACCGGGCAAGGAGGGGAAACAAAATGGAAAATCAGACAAAACAAAACACAGAGCAGCCGGTTGCAGGAATAAATTGCATAGACAAATTTGCGGCGGAGGCATGTGTTAGCGCCGCAAATACGCTGGGTCTTAGTGCATATCGCAAGGGGCTGATGGTGTACCTGACGGAAACGCAGGTCGCCGGAGCGGAGGAGAGGGACATGGAGAAATTACCAAGAAATGTAAAAAAGGAATTAACGGAATTACAAAACAGCGGGCTATTTGTCCCAGCCGAAGCGTTACAATTAACTGCACGGCAGGAAGATGCCCTATACCACGGGTATAGGAGCCAGGTGAGGGGGTGCCAAACCATAAGGTGGAACCCGCTCGGAGAGACAAGATGTGTTAAATGCGGAAAAGTTTTTTAGGAGCTACGTTATCCCTCCCGGCCGGGCAAAAGACCGGGGAAAGGAAAAACAATGAAATTCAATGATAGACAAGGGAACCGGGACCGCACCTGCTATTTTGGTGTGGTGTTTGAGGGGAAATTTTTCCCTAAAGATGAAGCGGTAAAAGGAAAGCTGGCTGTTTTTGTCCAGCTTTCTTACCAAAAAAACGGGAAGTGGTCAAACTCGACTTGGCAGGTCGAGACTAAATCTGCCAAGCTCGTTGTTGGGATGGAGCCCTTTGAGGGCTGGATGGGCGGCGTAAAAGGTGCCATAGCGCACCTGCAAAAACAGGCGCTCGCGGCCGAACGCGAGCCGCTAACCGATAATGAGGCCCTGGCCTTTTTTCAGGCCTGCTGGCCTCGAACATTTGCGAGATTATCAGCCGTTCCTTCGGTTGACGATCTTAGATAATAACTCCACCTTCCGGCCCACCTGAGCCGGGGAACAGAATACCGAGCCCGGCGGTATCCGGGCAAACAAACACCCGGCAGTGCCGGGGAAAGGCGGAAAGAATGGAAGATTGGAGAGAGCAACTAAACAAAACACGGCGGGCGGCCCCAGCGCCCCTACCGGAAGAAATAGAACTGGCAGGCCGAG
>JAUYHV010000058.1 GCA_030689845.1 Dehalococcoidia bacterium | reverse complement strand
ATTGCAAGGTAATATTTCGCTTCAAAATTTAGACCTTTGTATTATAAATTATCCTCACTGCCCTTTCAATGCTCATTAGCCCGTAATGGTGTAGGGGTAACCCCCTGTGGTTACCCCTGCTTTCAATGCCCTGCACTCGTTCAATAGTCTGGCTCCTGGCGAATTACGTTATGTCAAGCTATTTGTAATGTGCCGAATTAAGGGGCATCAGCTCTTCATGTTGACAAACTGCAGAGGGATGTCGTAATCCTGCTCCCTAAGAAGCTGCATGATTTCCTGGAGGTCATCGATTTTCTTACCTGTGAGCCTAACCTGGTCCTCTTGAATAGCTGTCTGGACCTTGAACTTAAGACCCTTGATGAGTTTGACGATTTTCTGGCCGGTATCTTTGGGGATACCCTCCTTAACCAGGATATTCATCTTTGCCATGCCAAGGGGTTTGGCTTCGTTCTCCTTGAGGTCCAGGCATTTTGTATCTACTTTAAGCCGAATACATTGACCAATGAGCATATCTGTAACTGCTTTAACCTTCCAATCGTCTTCAGTAACAATATGAATATACTTAGCTTTTCGGTCTAAGGTTATCTCAGCCTTTACGTTTTTGAAATCGAATCGCGTGGAGATTTCACGCTTCACGTTGTTGATTGCATTGTCCAGTGCCTGCATGTCAACCTTACTTACCACGTCTACTGATGGCATTTTTACCTCCTTGGTAGTGACGATCAATCCGATTTATTTTACCACGAAAGTGACCGTGACTCTGAATAATACGCGCCAGCATCTTCCGGGAACAATATTCCCAGCCTCTTCCCCGCTCGGCCACCCGTAAGTACGAGAAATCAGACATCTCATGTTTGTTTGAAGGGAACAATCAAGTAGAATACGAACGGTACGGTGGGTAACATCATCGCTTTTGTTACCCGGGAGCCGGCACGTGTCTGGTTGCACTATTTAGAGAATTGTGTGCCGTGAACTGATACAAGGTTCGTACCCGGGTTTAGACGGGTCCTTGCACTTCTCTCATTGGAGGTGGTATGAGGTATCTCCAGTATTTTTGGAAAACTCAAAATATTAATGCCCCTGTAATACCCGAATAAAAAAGGGCTTTTAACTTTTAAAGCCCTCGGGAAGTGTGTATTGCAAGGTAATATTTCGCTTCAAAATTTAGACCTTCGTATTATAAATTATCCTCAGTACCCTTTCAATGCTCATCAGCCCGTAATGGTGTAGGGGTAACCCCCCGTGGTTACCCTGCTTTCAATGCCCTGCACCAAGCAATGGTGTAGGGGTAACCCCCCGTGGTTACCCTGCTTTCAATGCTCTGCATTCGCTCAGTATCCAGCCGCATAAAAAAAAGGCTTTTGGACTAGCGGAGAGACGGATAATAAATTTGAATCTAGTCCGAATACGAAATGTTGGGCAGTTTTTTTTTATACATTTCGTATAATGGGAGTGGTAAAAGGAGGTACCAAAATGGCGAATCAGTATTCTCTTACGCTCTCGCGCAAAGACATGGCCCTGGCCAGCTATTGCCCGGGCCTGGAGATCAAGAACCGGCCAACAAGCAACTGGATCGAAAAGGCGCTGTTGCCAGCGATCCGTCCGGCTGTAAATACGGTGGAAAAGAGGCTGTCCAATATCCCTGTAACTTTCTGGATATCTATCAGGGAGACCGCTCGCCCCTTCGGACAGGAAATATTCCTGTTTACCACGCCTTACCGTCTGAATGTTCCCTTGAGAAAGACCATTGCAAGGGCTCTTGAGGTCATCGAAGATGCCAACGTGTTTGCGAGCGGAGAACCGATTCCCGACGATGCCATGCCGTGCTGCCAGATATTCCGCCGCAAGCTTATCAGGTTCTACTTCAGGACGGACAATATTGAAGATTGTTATGTTCCGGTGATAGGGTGGAACCGATGGCCGTCCATGCCGACCATCAATATACGGGAGATAGACCAGCGGGCAACTTTCCTCCAAAACCAAGACGGCGAGGATCTCCTGATCCGGGGGGTCGTGGACGAGGTCATGAATGGGGATTTCTACCGGCAATTCCAGCAGGCACTGAGCACCATCGGCGTTAGCGAGGACTGACAGGGCCGATGTATACTTACTCGACTACAGCCTTTATCGTAGCACCTGACACGACTAGTGTAGTGTCTCATAAATGGCCTTATAATCTTTGTCATTCCGGGCTTGACCCGGAATCCAGTCTGTTGCTCTGGATTCCCGCTTTCGCGGGAATGACACCAATGGCACCGCAAATTGTAAAGAGATATTAGAGACACTACACTAG
>JAUYHV010000006.1 GCA_030689845.1 Dehalococcoidia bacterium | reverse complement strand
AACCACTACAACATAGTATTAGATGACATCAGTAGGGCCGTTGATAACGGCGCCAGGGTCATGTTTCTCGCCTCACCCAACAACCCCTCGGGCAACGTTACCCCGGAGGAGGATATATTAAGTTTGCTGGACCGGGATATCGTCCTGGTAGTGGACGAAGCCTACGTGGAATTCAGCGGCACGAGTCTTATTAGGGAAGTTCCTAAAAGGAACAACCTGATAGTTCTGCGCACCTTCAGCAAATGGGCAGGACTGGCGGGACTGAGGGTGGGCTACGGAATATTCCCTCCCAACATAGCCAGGTACATCATGAAAATAAAACAGCCTTACAACATTAATTGCGCCGCCCAGGTAGCTGCCCTCGCTTCCCTGCAGGACCTGCAATACCTGAAAGATACAATTAATAAAATAATTGAAGAGCGGAAGCGGCTGTTTGGCAAACTGAAAGAACTGCGTTTTCTCTCTCCCTACCCGTCCAGGGCTAATTTTATCCTTTGCCGGGTCGTCACAGGAAATGCCAGAACGATTTATGAAAAACTCAAAAGTAAGGGTATCCTGGTGCGCTATTTTGACACTCCCCTGCTGCGGGATTACCTGCGGATAAGCGTAGGCAAACCCGCCCATACCGATGTCCTCATTAAAGAGTTAAAAAGTATTGGAGAAAAAGGCGATGAATAAAAGATCAGCCTCTATAAAACGGGAAACAACGGAAACCTCAATCAAGGTCGAAATTACCCTCGACGGTTCCGGCGACTATGAAATTATGACCGGTGTCCGCATGTTCGACCACCTCCTGTCCCAGTTAGCCCGCCACGGCATGTTCGATATAAAAATTACAGGCAACAGCAGCGACCAGCACCACCTGGTGGAAGACGTGGGAATTTGCCTGGGGAAAGCCTTCGCCCAGGCCCTGGGGGAGAAAAAGGGTATTGTCCGCATGGCCCATGCCGTGGTGCCCATGGATGAGGCACTGGCAATGGTGGCGGTGGATATTGGGGGGAGGGGCTACTGCCATGTGGAGACGAAGTTCGCCGGGGAGGCCATTGCCGAATTGTCCACCGACCTGGTACGCCACTTCCTGGAAAGCTTTGCCATCGAGGCAAAACTGAACCTGCATGCCCGGGTCCTGAGCGGCGTCAACGACCACCATAAAGCCGAAGCCCTGTTCAAAGCTATGGCCAGGGCACTGGACAGCGCCACCCGCATCGACGACCGCCTGGGCGGGGACGTTCCCAGCACCAAGGGTATTATAGAACGGTAGAATAAATGCGGTAAAATATGTTCCCCAAGATGGTATGAAGAAAATTTTAAAAAGGTGTCTGTGTGCGCTCTTACAAAAGCTTCTTGAATTCCTCAATACTTAGACCTGCATCACTTATGATTCCGGCCATTGTATAAGCGTTAATTGGGTTTGCTCTTGGAATAGTAATAATCCCTTTCCCATTAGTCATTGTTATATGTTTACCCCGTCTCGTGATCCAGAAACCGGATTTCTCGAAAGCCTTTACAGCACGTTGATGACTTATCCCTGGTAGACCGGGCATAATTCTACCCGACTTCTACGTAACGAGACTCTTTGTCTTTACTTAACTCTTCAACGGTTTCCAAATATGCTTGTATAGCATCCTTTATATTTTCCAGGGCTTCTTTCTCTGTTTTGCCCTGCGACCAACAACCTGGAAGACCAGGGACCCATATAGCATACCCTTCGCTGGTTTCCTTAATATTTACTTTGTATTTCATATGAATCTCCCGGGCTTTTTACTTTTTGTTTATGACTTATAATTATAAACGCAAAAAGCCCACAATTCTATCCACAGATATCCAGGTTGAACAGTTTGGAAAAATATTCCAATCTAGCTGTACAGCAGACTTGCGAATTGACGAAGGTTGTCGGTGCCTCTTGGTTCACTGGGCTGAAGGTAAACTTCCATTATCTGAAGCTCGTAGAAACTAGTTCGGATTTCCTCGACCAGCTTCTGTTCCTGGTCCCTGCGGATCCGTGAGAAGTCAGTGTTCAGGTCAGGGAAAAGCTTGTTAATGACAAGGTGCCGCACACAAATACCAAATGATCTGAGTTGATTCACGAGATCCTTTGTCTCTTCTATTACAAGGCGTTCGGCAGCAGTGACAACCACAAACTCTGTTTTCTGCGATCGCAGCAGCTTTCTTAACTCGGTAGTGCTCGTTTTGAGTGAGGCAAGAAACTGGTCAGCCCTGTCAGGTTTAGTAAAGGCCCTCTCATGGAATCTGTGCTTATCTCTCAATTTGTAAAGGACATTGTTCCACTCGTCGAATACGTCGGGCATTGACAGTAATCGCAAGGTATGACCAGTCGGTGCGGTATCCAATACGTACTTTTCGAAGTTTCCCTCCTCCATCAAGTCCAGCAACCGTCGGAGACCCATTACCTCATCCGCTCCGGGCACTGGAAGCGAGAGCAGCTTCTCCCGCTCTCCTCTTGTCAGGTGTTCAATCCCGGCTGAGGTCTCCAAGAGTCGTCGCATTTCGCTACTGTACTTTTGCTTGAACTCCTGAAGGGTTTTGTCGGCGGAGATCTCTAAAGCGTACAGGTTTTCGCCTTGCTCCACCCTGGTAATCTCGTCTCCAATTTCCTGTCCGAGACAGTCGCCGATAGAATGGGCTGGATCAGTGGATACAAGTAGAGTCTTCTTGGGAAGGAGAGCAATAGCGGTTGCCGCAGCACAGGTGGTCTTTCCTACGCCTCCCTTGCCACCGAGTAATATGAGTTCATTGTCCAGGACATTTCGCATGGCCGTCTCACTAGTAAAATGTACTTCCTGAATCCGTGAAGGAAGAAAGCGGTCATCCGTTCCTCCACCGTTTCAAGCATCTTTACCTTGGTATATTAACATATGTCGGTAATTCTTGACAAGGGGCACCTGCTTTTTTCATAAAAATGTTCCCACAAGTTCTATCATAGAGCGAGCCATGGGCACCGAAAAACGCTGGAAATCAGGGCACAAAGGGTCTTATGCCGGATTATCCTCTCCTCATGGCCAACACTCCTCCCCTTGGGATAGCAGTCCTTGCTAACATCCCCTTCTTGCTGGTCTCTCCAGACAGGTTTGCGGGTTGTTACCCGTTAGCTCGGCGCAAATCGAAGGTATACCCGCCGCCATGTCTTGAGCCAGGGGCAGTTCCGCCCGAAGGAAAGTATCCAACGCCGCGCATGCTTCACCAAGCGACACGCCAGATAGACCAGGTCCTGCATCACACTGCGCACGCGGCGCCGTGAAACCTGCTTCCGAATGGGGGCATCAGCCTCCCTCAGGCTCTCCTGGCCAATCAACCTCAGCAGATTGTAGGCCACCATCCCCAAAAGCAGCGTCAACTCGTTGGTCTG
>JAUYHV010000001.1 GCA_030689845.1 Dehalococcoidia bacterium | reverse complement strand
TCTAATTTTATTTCAAATGAAATATTTAAACCAGCCTCTTCTCAAGTATTCCGCTTAATCCGAGACCTTTGATGCGAGCATAAGCTGCGTTCGGGTCAGGGTTGTAAAGATTCATGGACTTCATTCGTTCAAAATAGGTTCCATGGGCAAATGAGTAACCCTCTTTCAATCCTCCTGGCAACTCCATCATCTCGCCGGTGAAGGCTATAAAGTCTCCTATGGCCGTTCCTGATGGTAAAACCAATGGGTCCATACCCAAAGCCTTTCGCACCGAATTATAACCAGACAAAGCACCCGTCACAAGAACTTCCGCGATACCGGTGCCCGGCCCAGCCTTCTCCCCTGCCAGAAAGAGATTTTCAAATCCCTTTGCCAGCAAGCCGTCGTCCCGGGGGCTCATGGACACCTTATTGATATT
The DNA here is from genome assembly GCA_030689845.1 of Dehalococcoidia bacterium. Taxonomy (GTDB): domain Bacteria; phylum Chloroflexota; class Dehalococcoidia; order JACQUA01; family JACQUA01; genus JAUYHV01. The sequence goes on along the minus strand of JAUYHV010000001.1, from coordinate 11,959 downwards.
ATTATAGAGTCCTCCTCCCAGGGGATCTTCTATGATTGCCTCTTCAAGCCCGGGCACCGTCCGCAAATCATCTAAAGTCAAATACCCTATTCCCACACATTTTGCCGAAACGCCGATGTCAACTATATTGATAAACTCCATCTGTTTGCGGCTGCGGATTCCACCAATTTTTTGCTGTTTGGAATAATCTATCAACCCGGCTGGTAATGGAACACTCACCGCCCCTTCCTGTTCCAATTTATTTTTTAATGTTGAGTTAAGGCTGCTTTTGTGAATCGTAATAGCTGCCCCCATCACTCCGGGGGTGCCATCAGGACGATATCGCATAAATTCCTCCGCCCCCGCCTTCGTTGCGACGCTTACCCTGTCGCCAAAGGTCATGCAGCGAAAGCCAGCACACATAACACAGCCCTTGCCCCATTTTTTACATACGGCAACCCCTCCAAAAGTCCCGGTCGCATCAATAAACGCATCCCCCGAATACCTTGAACCATCTTCCGCGATGACGGCAACGATACGTCTGCTATCTTTTTTAACACCCGTAATTCTTACACAGGTATTCAGTTTTACCCCGGCTTTTTCCACTGCTCTTCTGACGACGGGTTCAGCAATGGCAGTATTGTAGATATACCCATGTAACTCGTCGACAATGTTCCCCCTGTGAAGAATAATAGATTCAAGGCTTTCGAATATTTCACCTCCACCGAGGGCCTTGGCCTCTTCCGCAGCTACAAGTTTGCCGTTGAAATTCATTCTTCCTGCCCGTATACCCCCTGCTATGAGCATGTCGGTCCGTTCCAGCAAAAGGACTTCCGCCCCGGCTTTGGCCGCGGCTACTGAGGCGGCACATCCGGCAAAGCCGCCGCCAACTATTATTATTTTTGGCTTACCCACGGTTTCCTCTCCTCATTGATACAACAAAACACTCACCTTCCCCTTCGTATTGAAGCGGAAGAAAAACGTATTCCATGAAATTATTCCGCTCTAAGCTTGTTAATTAAACCAGCTTTTGAGCAAGGAAATTAATAAGTCCTTCTTTTTCTATCCTTTTCCAAACTGTTTTGGCTTCCCGTGAATACAAGCCCATTTTCTTTATTTCTTCAAAACACTCCCTGTGACCGAGCGAATGTCCTGTTTCCAGCCCGTGCGGTGTGTCTATGGCATTCCCGACAGTTGCGATAAAGTAGCCCAGGGCAGTAGTCCCGGGTAACTGAACAGGTTGGAGACCCGCTGCGACACGGACTGCATTAAATCCGGCAAGGGAACCCGTGGCAGCGCACTCTGCAATTCCCCCGTTTCCGGATTTCTCGCCGCCTTCGAACAGATTGGTAAATCCCCTGACCACCATCGTGTTATCCCTCGGAGAAGTGGCGGTATGATTGACAAAATTAAAAATCGCTCCCCCCATGGGATGTTCAACAAGAACATTTTCAAAACCAGGAATTTTTCTCCAATCTTCAAGGTGAAAATACCCAATAGCCGGACACTTAACCACCAGTCCGATATTAACCAGGTTAATATGTTCTATCTGGTGCTCGCCCCGAATCCCCGGGAACAGGGAGGTCTCCTTGTTATAATCAATCATCTCCCGGGGTAATTTAATGCTGAAAGCCCCTTCTTTTTCCACTCGCCGTTGCAACTCCGGGCTTAAAGACTCCTTAAAAACCGTTATGGAAGGGCTTAATCGTCCGGGTGTGCCATCGGGGCGAAGGTGAGGGATTTCCTGCGCTCCGGCTTTAGTAGCAATGCTGACTCTATTCCCGAAAATCGGGCAGCGGTGTATGCACATTACACAGCCTTTACCAAAGCGGACACAGTTATCGATACCTCCGAAACTACCCGTGCAATCTAAGAATACATCGCCCTCTATTTTCTCTTTATTATTCAGAGTAACAGCTTCTATCCGGTTGTCCTTTTTTTTAACTCCAACTATTCTTGAAACCAGCCGGTATTGGACTCCCCACTTTTGCAGCACCCGCTGCAGCGTCATATCCAGTTTGCCAACATTGTAGATATATACGTTTTCTTCGTCGACGATGTTCGCCCTGTGAAGAACAATGTTTTCCAGCGCTTCGAATATTTCCCCGGCCCCCATGGCTTTGCATTCCTCTGCCGCTACGAATTTGCCGTTATAATTCATCCTTCCAGCCCTGAGGCCCGCGCCGCCAAGCATGTCGGTTCTTTCCAACAGTTGTACACTGGCCCCCGCTTTAGCTGCTGCAACTGCTGCCGCACAACCCGAAAACCCGCCTCCGACTACGATTACTTTTGGTTTTGACATTTATATATTCCCTTCTTGAACATGATTCGACATTCTAACCAAAATTAATATACATCTTTTGGGTGTCCATGCTCCCGATAGCCCTGGGCTCCTTATTCGACTGTTCCCGGTCACAACTTTTACCCCGTGCGATGGGTCAAGCCAGGATTTCGCTCCATTTCCCCTTTACCCTCGCCTCTAATTCGGGACTAATTCTTATCTCCTGGGGGAATTCATTCATCCACTCAAATGGTTTGCAGGCATCTATTATGGCCCTTGAATTGAAAAAAGCGCTGGCGGGTTTTTTTATCAAAGGGTCAAGAGCATTGCTGCGACATCGTCTTATTATGTCGATATCTTTCTCCGGGTCTGAACGGGTACATATAGCCCATAAAACCTCCTGCGTATTGGTTGGGTCTATATCTTCATCCACTACAATGACATATCTTCCCATGGCGCCTGAAAGGTAGCTCTGGGAAACTTGAATGGCCGCCTGTTTTGCGTGGCCTGCATATCTTTGTTTTATGCTGACAACCATCCACTGCTGTCCGGCAACTTCGTTCAGCCATACACCCTTAACATCCGGAATACCCTTCCCGATTAATTCATTAAAAATCATTGCGGCCCGCATAACATTGATGGAAAAACAAAAGTCGCTTATTCCTTTGTCAGGCGGCGCTCCAAGGATTATTGGTTCATTGCGGTAATAAACCCGCTCCACCTCAATTATTTTGTCCGGCGCCCGTCCACCGGCGTAATAACCAGTCCATTCACCGAAAGGTCCTTCCTCTCTCAGTTTGTCGGGAGGACACCAGCCCGCCAGAACTATCTCAGCGTCAGCCGGAATGGGCAATCCCGTCACCTCTTCAATAATAACATCCACAGGGTTGCCGATGAGAGCGCTGGCATAATGATATTCAGATATCGCTTCATGGGGTATCTCACTTCCTGCCAAGACAAAATACAGCGGGTGATGCCCCACAGATACCGCAACCGGGCAGGCTTTGCCCTCCGCGTGGTATTTCTCGTAATCCAGTTTTCCGTGTTTGCCTGGAGCAATATGTAACCCGCATGTGTTTTTATCGTGGGCGGCTACCCTGTAACATCCCAGATTAACCCGTCCGGAGTCTTTATCCCTGGTGATAACGGCATGTCCCGTGCCGATGTATCTCTGGCCGTCCTCTTCGTGCCACTTGGGCACAGGAAATTTAAAGAGGTCTATTTCGCTCCCTTTTTGCACGTTTTCCATCAGCGGTCCATTTTGTACCACTCTGGGTTCGCTGCTGTTTAACTTACCTGCCGCCGTCCGAAATTTTTCTGCCAACTCGTTAATGAATTCATAATTAGATGAAGCCGGAGGCATATCCAGCACCAGGCTGAATTTATGGGCATTGTTCACAACCCCGGTCAAAACCCGGAATCCGGTAGGGTAGTCCTTAATCTTGTCGAAAATAAGCGTATAGGGATTATTACTTTTGGCATTAATTGCCGTAATTGCGCCTATTTCCAGGTTCCAGTCCGCTCCCTCAACTACTCTCAGTTCCCCCAGTTTATCTACCTGGTTTAGCCAATTTCTTAAATCCGTTTTCAATATTACCCCCAAAATATATTTTTAATAATAAATAGTTAATCCCAGATGGTTTCTACCGCTCCTTCCGGACATACCAGCATGCAAAGATTGCATTTTTGACACAATTTCTGGTCTATAGTGGCCATGCCGTCCGTTACTTTTATCGCCCCCCGTCCGCTTATTTCGCAGGGAGGTAAACAGCGGCCGCAGCCGTTACACAGTTCTTCTATTACTTTCATAGTGCGCGGTTGACTGCGGGAATATCCCGGGTTTGAATAGACTTCTCCGACCCTGTACTCTCTGTTGGTTACCCCAACCATGTCATTTATACTCCGGTAGCCCTTCCTTTCCATGAATTGCTCAAGGCCCCTGGTAAGGTCCTTTACCATCCGCAATCCATAGGCGATAGCCGCACTTCCTACCTGAATAGTTGACGCTCCCAGCATCATATATTCCACAGCGCTGTACCAGTCCGTAACACCGCCGATTGCCGATATGGGAACATCCACCACGGAATCCACAAGAGCCACAGATGCCAGTCCAATCGGCCTGATAGCCGGACCAGTTACAATTTCAACCATCCCCCTTTTTTTGCCGTTAATATCTACGAAAGTACTCACGGGAGCACCGGTTTCTACATCCACACCGATTACTCCGGGGAGACTGTTGGTAATGGAAATAGCATCAGCGCCTGCTTCGACACATACTTTTGCCCACTCCCTTACTTCCTGGGGAATCAAAAAGGCGTTTAGCTTGACCATGATGGGTTTGGTTATCTCTTTTCTAACTGCGCTAACAAGGGAACGGGTCATGTCCAGGTTCCTGTGAAATCCCAGGTGCATCCCGACTCCGGGAAGAATTGCGTAAGAAGGGTTGACCTCGACGATATCGGCTCCGGCCCTTTCAGCCGCTTTACACGCTTTAACCCAGTAATCAATGTCCCTGGTTCCTACAATGTTGGCTATTACCGGCAGCCCGCTTTCTTTTGACTTTCGAATGACGAGTTCAACCCTGTCCTCGGGACATGGATCATTTACTTTCAATCCCTGCTTGTTATGCGTGCTCTGAAACGACCAGAAGGCCGGCGGCCGGTCAATAAACTTTACGCCGTGAGGTATCCTGTATTGTGGAAGGGCGTAGTCCCCACCTGGTTCCACGTCGCACATAATTTCAGCGGTCCAGGTTACAGCTCCGGCCCATCCCACCCTCGCTGCTTCAGGCAAAACTTCCACCCTTGCAGCCGGAGACGAAGAAAGCAAAAAAGGGTGTTTAAACTTTACACCGCAAAATTCTACGCTTAGATCAACAGACATTGTACATCCTCAAAAAATATATTTTTACTGGCTTCCACCATCAGGAGGGAAAATGATTTCGCTATTTATATCAAATTAACGGCTGTCTTGCAACAAATCTTCATTTAAATATCTGATATAATTTATCGGTTTTTTCTTTTTACCATTCAATCTAATAAAAACAGGAGGAGCATTGTGGAAGACCTCAGAACCTGGATAAAAAATATTGCTGCTATGGGTGAACTGAAACAGATTGACGGCGCGCACTGGGACCTGGAGATCGGTGTCCTGGTCAAGCTTAGCTGGGTTAACCCGAACCGCCCTGCCCTCATTTTTGACAACATAGTTGACTATCCAGCAGGTTTTCGCGTCCTGACCGGGTCTACTGCCACGGCAAAAAGGGTTGCCCATACTTTCAATATTCCCCAGGTGTCTTCCACCAGGGAGCTTGTGCAGGTATTTAACCGGAAATACCAGGGATGGAAACAAAACATAAATGAATTCAGACCCAAAGAAGTGACGAGCGGCCCCATACTTGAAAATATTCTTTCCGGCAAAGATGTTAATCTTTACCGTTTCCCGGCCCCAAAATGGCATGAAGATGATGGAGGCAGGTTTATTGGAACTGGCTGCGCCTTCATCACCCAGGACCCGGACACGGGGGAAACAAACCTGGGAACCTATCGAATGCAGCTCCACGACGAAAAAACAGCGGGGGTATTTATCCAGCCCGGACATCATGGAAGAATGCATATAGAACAATACCACGCCCGTAAAAAAGCCTGTCCCGTGGCCGTATCACTTGGGCATAATCCCCTGGTCTTCAGAATTGCATCGGCAGAAATGAAAGCAGGTGCAGAGTATGGAATGATTGGAGCCGTCCACGGTAAACCTGTTGACGTTATCAAAGAAGAAATAACAGGGCTTCTTATTCCTGCCAACAGTGAAATCGTAATTGCCGGATGGTGTCAACCAAATAAAATGAAAGAGGAAGGTCCCTTCGGAGAATGGACCGGGTACTATGGCGGTGGTCGATTCCCAGCACCTGTAATAGACATAGAACGCATCTATTACAGGAATAATCCAATCCTGGTTGGCTCTCCGCCGGACAGGGCTCCTAATGACTCCAGCTATTATCTCGGGGTAATGAGAAGTTCCATCCTACAGAATTTTCTCGAAGAATGCGGCGTGCCCGATGTTGCGGCCGTTTGGGTGAGTGAAGAGGGTGGTACACAGTTGATAATCGTGTCAATTAAGCAAAGATACGCCGGACACGCAAAACAGGCGGCCATTTTAACCTCTCAAAGCGCAGTAGGCACTAACCAGGGAAGATATGTCATCGTTGTCGATGAGGATATAGATCCTATCAACATGCAGGAGGTATTATGGGCGGTATGCACCAGGTCGGACCCTGAAAAAGACATAGACATTATCAGGAGGGCCAGGAGCAATCCCCTCGATACCATGATTCGAAAGCCTACAAAAGCCTTTCATAATTCCGTGGCTATCATAGATGCATGTAAACCGTATGAGTGGAAAGATGAGTTTCCACAGGAAATCAGGATAGCGCCGGAACTGGAAGCAAGGGTAAAGGGGAAATGGCCCGATATTTTCAGGGATTAACTTTTTTCCCCTGCAAAAACCAATTTAAAATAAAAATATAGGCAATCTAATTACTGTAATTAACGACTGTTGAGCAATTACCAGGCGTGATTTTTCACAAATTTAAGTGCATTTGGGCAACTTAATCCGGTTGTCATCGGCCAAAACACCTGTTTGTACACTATTATTGTACTGTTGTGCACATATAGTGTGCCTTTTTTGTTCTCCCCGTATAATTAAGCTTGAATAATCTGTCCGACGGATTTTCAATGCATGTGCCCCATCACCTCATTCACCCAAGGTGGTTCTTTCAAATTATCTACATGGTAATACTTTTCTAAATATGGGCGAAGGTCCAGGACAGGTGTACCTTCAATGGCATCCAGCCCTTGAACGGTAACTTTGTCTCCTTCAATTTTATGCAATTTTACAATCGTCATACCAATAGGATTCGGGCGTCGTGAAGAATGCCAGGCGAATATTCCCATTTCAGGAATATCCGATTGCCTCAGGGGCCGGGCCCTCTTAGTGGCCCTCTCCTCCGGTGTCACCTGGTGCAACCAGAAAAAGACGATTATATGTGAAAATTCCTGAAGCCCATCAAGGCAGGGCACGAATTTCTTGTTGACTGTTATTTCAGATTTAATCTTATTCCACCCGTGATGCTCCTTATTTTTTATTGCATTTCTTACCACGCCAATGGGCTTTATGTTTATTTCTTCAGTCATTTTTCCCAGTCTCCTTTAAATATTTATCAATGCGCTATATTATAGTCCAGCTATACTAATAAAAAAATACATTTTCCTGCATGGTCTATCAAATTCCCTCGCCCGGTCGCAATATCATATCCTTACATGTAAAAGGCTGTTGAAGACCCGTATGTACATCTCCCATTTTTGTTGGAAACTAATAAATGCTAAAATGATGCGCATATGTTGTTCTAATTAAAGGTTTACCATGTTATACAAAAATAAGGTTTTACTCGTTGCCGTAATAGTACTTGCCATCGCTCTCAGCACGTTTTCCTTTGCTGCCGGTGTCGGGGCAAACATCTTTTTTAATATCGGCCACCCGCGTATTGTCACTTCGACCGACGCGGGGAGTTTCCAAAAACTGTCGGAAATATGGGGTATTCTCAATCACGATTACGTTGATAGAGATTCGCTTGATTTAACCAACCAGGTTGATGGCGCTGCCAGGGGGATGCTGGCCTCTTTAAATGATCCTTTCACAAGTTATCTGGATGCAGAACATTACGCCTTAGAGTCAGAAAATCTACACGGTAAATTTGAAGGTATAGGCGCCAACGTTGGCATGGATGCGGAAGGAAGAGTAGTCATAATATCACCTATGCCCGATTCTCCCGCGGAAAAAGCCGGGATAAAAGCTGGGGACATTGTTGTAAAAGTGGATGGGCAGGCTGTTGATGGACTAAGCCTTAACGAACTGGTGTTAAAAATACGGGGGCCAAGAAATACCATGGTTACCCTTGAAGTAATTCACAGGGGAGATACTGTTCCTGTGATAATTGAGATTATCAGGGGTGAAATAAAGTTAACTTCCGTATCGTTTAAAATGATCGACGATACCGCTTATATCAAAATAAATTCTTTCTCGGATAATACGAATGACGAACTGCTACCTTACCTGAAAAAAGCTTTGGAAAACGATGCCAGGGATATGATTATTGATTTGCGCTTTAATCCCGGTGGACTCCTGGATACCGTCGTAGCCGTTACCAGTAATTTTTTAACAGATGGAGATATAGTCCTTCATACCGTTGACAGCGAAAAACATAAAACCACTACCAGGGTGAGAAAAGACGGAATATTGAAAAATATTCCGCTTGCCGTTCTGATAAATGAATTCAGCGCCAGTGGCAGCGAAGTTATGAGCGGATCTCTTCAGGACAATAAGAGGGCGGTTCTTATAGGAACCGAGACTTTTGGTAAAGGCAGCGTAAACATCACCCGGCCTTTATCTGACGGCTCAGCGGTAATTATTACCGTTGCACGCTGGCTTACACCTTCGGGCAGGCAAATCGCGACGGACAAGATTCAGCCGGATATAAAAGTAACGTTGCCCGATGGCCACGATGTTACCAGCGACGACATTCAGCTGCAAAAAACTCTCGAATACCTGGAACAAAAAACATCGTCCTGAGCCTTTGTTCCCACTAAATTGATAATTTTAGCGCTCTATTTTTCATTTTCATCACCACCGCCCCGCCTAATTTGAATTATTTCCGCCATAATACTCACTGCGATTTCTTCCGGTGTTTGAGCTTTTATGGGAAGCCCGATTGGAGCATGCACCCTTTTTAACGCATTTTCATTCCCTCCCCGGGCAATGATATGGTCGAAAACAGTTTTTACTTTTTTCTTACTGCCTATCATGCCTATGTATTTCGCAGGAGTATTAAGTGCCCATTCAAGGACATCTTCGTCATGGGCATGGCCGCGGGTAACGATTACCAGAAATGAATTTTTGTTTATTCCCAACTGGGCAATAGCCTCGCTAAATTCCAAGGCAATTATGTTATCTGCTTCCGGGAAACGCTCCTTATTTGCATAGGTAGGCCTGTCATCGATAACCGTGACATCTAAGCCCACAAGCTTGGCTATCTTAACCAGGGAAAGTGAAATGTGCCCTCCCCCAAATATTGTTACGGACGGCTGTGGTAAAACCGGTTCTAAATAAACGTCCATCGTTCCCCCGCATATCATTCCTTCTTCTTCCACTTGCCGTCCTGTCAAATCGAAATGCAGTACCTTGGGTTTTCCTTCCTCCATTACTTTCATGGCTTCCTGCCATACTTCAGCCTCATTACAGCCCCCTCCAACCGACCCAATCACGGTTCCGTCTTTTTTTATCAACATCTTGGAACCCTGTTCTCGCGGGGTGGATCCCCGGGTAATTATGATGGTCGCCAGAGCAGCCTCCCCACCCTCCTTTTTTATCTTTACGATTTCTTCAAATATATCCTGCATATTTTCTCCTGTTACTCCTAAAGTTGTTCTCCCGCTTTATCCTCCACCCAGAACAAGAACATTTATTTCCACTATATCACCATCTTTAAGCCGGGTATCAAGTTTATCCGGTAAAAAAGGATATTCTTTTCCGTTCAGGGAAATGAGGAAATCCTCCGTGTTAATCTCGTCGCTGCTATTAAATAATTCTAAGCCATTAAGACCTTTTTCTGACATTTCTTCAAGAAATTTCCGCAAAGTTATGCCTTCTCCCTGGAATTCAACGAGGTTATGTTCGGAAATTCCCCGGACTTCAAAATTTGACTTTATTTTGATAAGCATATTGTAATCAGGTCTCTATCCGCCACCAAGCATTACCATTGTAATCTCCAGTTCATCTGCTTCCCTTAATTCCGTATCCAACCTGTCCGGCAGTAATTCATTTTCGACGCTATTAACCGAAACCCCAAAATCCGGATTTATTTCATCCTGCCCGGTATCCAGAACATTTATTGGGAATCTTCCTGCATATTTATACTTTTGAGAAAATTGAACTAAAAAATGCCTCAGTGAAACGAATGTCTCCCGGGGCAATTCCAACTCCCTCCGGGGGTACCCTTTTTCATTGGATAGAAAAGGCTTCCCAACTTTTAACATTATGGAAAATACTCTTTCCTCTATATACAGTTTCATATGTATTTAATCCCCAATATTTCTTGAAGGTGGCGGTTCCTGGTGTATCTGAATTTCAAAAGCAAACGAACACTTATTTGAAGACAACTGGCTTTGATTTTAATTATTACACAAACTAAGAAACTTTTCATGTATGAAAATGTCCCCAAAAACGGAGGATCACTTTGGCACTCCGGCTTCAACAAATCTCTGAATTTGACAGTGGGATGTTAATTATTTAATATAAAAACGATTTTCCATATAGAAAATCGTTTTCAGGAAGCAAGTGATATCGGTGGAGGTTAATAATAAGTAAAATCGTTATCGTTTCAAACCGGCTGCCCATCGTCCTGACAAAAAACAAAGATAGTCAATGGCAGATTTCTCCAAGCATCGGCGGACTGGTTAATGCCTTAGCTCCAGTCCTCAGAGATAAGGGCGGACTGTGGATTGGTTGGCCCGGGACATCTGAGCAGATTGACTTGAAAACGCTTTTAAAGGTAGCAGGCAAAAACACAGGTTATACGTTACAACCCGTCTCTCTTACTCAGGATGAGGTAACCCAGTTTTACTCGGGATTTTCCAACGAGATTATTTGGCCGCTTTTCCACGATTTCCAGTCCCGCTGTAATTTCGAACCCGCTTACTGGGATATTTACCAGGCAGTGAACCGTAAGTTCGCCGAGGAGATTGAGGCAAGCTCCAGCAGGGATGATTACATCTGGGTCCATGATTATCATTTAATGCTTGTGGGACGGGAACTACACAACATGGGCATACGGCAAAAGGTAGGATTCTTCCTCCACATACCATTCCCTCCAAGCGATATATTCATGAAACTGCCATGGAGAACGCAAATATTGCGAGCTTTGCTCGAATACGACCTGGTTGGTTTTCAAACGATTCATGACAGGAACAACTTTATCTCTTGTGTTGAAAACCTTATAAGAGGGTTACGCTGCGATTCAAGAAAACAGGTTGCTGAGATAACGGTGGCCGATCGCGATGTCCAGGTTGGGGTATTTCCAATAAGCATTGACTTTGATAAATTTGCCCGTACCGCTGTTGAACCTGCGGTTACCGAAAAAGTTAAACAATTCTGCCAGGCAATTGAAAACTGCAAACTCATTCTGGGCGTTGACCGTCTTGATTACTCCAAAGGAATACCTCAAAAATTAAGAGCATTCGATAACGTCCTGGGTCGTTATCCGGAGCTTAAAGGCAGGATTACCCTGGTGCAAATCGTTGTGCCGAGTCGCCAGGATATACCGGAATACAAAGAGCTTAAAGGCGAGATAGAAGGGCTGGTCAGCCAAATCAACGGGAAATTCAGCCAGCCGGGATGGGTACCCATTCAATATATTTTTCGGAGTCTTGAGTTTCACGATTTAATCGCATACTACCGCGCAGCCGATATCGCCCTTGTCACGTCCTTAAAAGACGGCATGAACCTGGTAGCAAAAGAATATTGCGCTGCCAATGTAGACAATAATGGTGTGCTTATATTAAGTGAATTCACAGGAGCCGCTGCTCAGTTAAAGAAAAATTCCTTGCTTGTCAACCCTTATGATATCGAAGGTGTCGCCGATGCGAT
>JAUYHV010000323.1 GCA_030689845.1 Dehalococcoidia bacterium | reverse complement strand
GGAAGTTTCCAGGAAACGGGACATTGTCGGCTTCGATGTCGTAGAATTATGTCCCCGGGAAGGGCCGGCAGCTTCAGCCTATTTCGTTGCCCGCCTTACCTATAAACACATCGGGTACATGACCGAGCCCCGGTAATGTTTCCAGGGGGCCATTCACCGGGCTGGAAACTGTGCTCGCCCCGGGGCTTCGACCTCTGTTTTTATTAAGCTTACCCCGGGTGATGGTAATCCGGGTGGTTTTTGAAGCTAAAAGGAAATAGAAAACAAAAGGAGGAATCATGGGTTTTTTAGTTGCGTTACGTTTTTTAACTACCTTACCGGTACCCTGGGTAAAGGATATCCAGCCAAAGCACCGGGGCAGCTCTCTGGCGTATTTCCCCCTGGTCGGCCTTATCCTGGGCATGATCCTCGTAATTTGTAGCTTTATTCTCACCCTGTTACTACCTTCCTCCGAGTTAGTTAATATTTTCCTCCTGGCCATCCTGATAGCTCTGACCGGCGCCTTGCACCTGGACGGTTTCATAGATACCTGTGACGGCACCATGGCGGCGCAACCCCCGGAGGAACGGCTCCGGATAATGTCCGACACAAGGGTCGGAGCCTTCGGAATCGTGGGTGTCGTTATTCTCATAATGATAAAATACCTGTCCCTGAATACATCTATTATTGAAATCTTAAAACTCCCCACATTACTTCTCATGCCCGTTTTGGGACGCTGGGCCATGGTTTACTCCATGTATGCCTTCCCTTCCGCCAGGAAAGAGGAGGGGCTTGGACTGGAATTCAAAAAGCATGCCCATCTTCCCGGTTTCATAGTCGCCACCCTGATAACCCTGGTTATCGTCGTCCTGGTCGGCTTGGTGCAGGGTGACATCTTTACCTGGATTATCTTGATGAGTATTGTCTGGATAGTTACTGCCGCGGTTTCCTTCTTTTTCAAAAGCCGGCTGGGAGGCCTGACAGGTGATAATTACGGGGCTGTTTGTGAACTGGCCGAGGTTACTTTCCTGGTCTTTATACTCATTTATTTCAAACTCAAGCTATTAATCTCCTGAAAAAGCTTTTAATTTAGTACAAGGAGGCACATTGGCCAAATTATTTCTTGTCCGGCACGCTTCCACCATCTGGGCCGGCACCGGCAGGTACCAGGGGTTCAGTGACGTACCGCTAAACCAGGAGGGACTGGAACAAGGGGAAAAGCTGGGAAAACGCCTTCTGGGAGAAAAATTCACAGCCGTATACTCCAGCGATTTACAGCGGGCCCACCGCACCGCACAGCTTATCGTTTCTCCAAGGAACCCAACCCCCGTCATTACCACGACTCCTGACATCAGGGAATTGAATTTCGGGGATTTCGACGGTCAAGTCTCACAGGAAGTGACAGCAAAAGCCCCCGATTCCGCGGAAATATGGTGGGGAAGGAACGTCACCAGGCCTTTCCCCGGGGGGGAAAGCCTCCAGGACCTCTCGGACAGGGTGCAGCGTTTTTTGAAAAAATATGTTCCAGCAGGTGAAGGGGATTCGATTCTCATCGTCGCCCACACGGGCGCGGTAGCAATAATGACCTGCCTCCTGCTGGGTATCGGTATAGACCACTGGTGGAGGTTCAAGACCGATAACACCGCCCTGGGCATCATAGAAACATTTCCGGGTGGGGCAGTCCTGAAACTCTTCAACGACTGCCGGCACCTCGATCCCGTTTAGATAATTAACCCACCTCTACAGGCAAGGTATTTTCGGGACTGATGAATTGAGTAAAACACCGGTGGTATTTGTTAACCATTCTAAAACCCTCTCCCTTTTGTAAAGGGCAACAATCAAGCTTCTCCCTTTTGTAAAGGGAGATTGAGAGGGATTTTAATAACCCGAATCAGGCAAACGCCTTGGGACGAAGGCTTTGCGGCGGAATCCTGTCCTCGCAGGGCACCTTGGTCTGGCACAGTCCGCAGCCCATGTACCTGCCCAGAAAACCATCGTATTTTCCCAGTATTTTCATTATTTCTTTTTGCCCCGTGATCAGGAACTCACGGCACTTTTTCTTATCATGTCCCGCTTCGGTAACCGCCCCTACCGGACACCGCTCGATACATCGAACGCATGACTTGTCCCTGTAAAAAGTACAGTTAGACAGGTGATTCTCGCAGGTCCTCGGGGACGGAGTGAAAGGGGCGTCACTTATTAAACTGCCGCAGCGAATGGCGATACCCAGGGGTGTGATAAAAGCGTCGTTCAGGCTGAAGGTCCCCAGGCCCGCGGCATAGGCGGCGTGTCTCTCCGACCAGTTGGAACTCATGCCGTCGGGCATTTCAATCGTGGTGAAAAACTCTGCGATGGCCGGCGCCACGGCCCGGTATCCAAGTCCCTCCAGCAGGGATATCAAATGGCGGGCCATGGCCTCCGTAAAGTCCTGCCCCTGCCACCGGGAATGGTTCCACCTCAAAGTCGTCACGACGGTTTCTTTCCGTACGGTAATTCGCGTCTCGTAAGTGGCAGGCAATACCCAGGAAACGACACTTACCCTGGCGGGCTTTACCGTTTTCCCCTGGCTGCCTTTGCCGTCGAGGGTATCCAGGACCTCCCTGGGAGTAAGATGGAAATCTCCTATTATCCGCTTGTAGTCCTGGTAAATCGGGTCGTCGCCATCGGAAAAAGCGACCAGCGGCTGGTTAAAAATCGTTGCCCCGTTGAAAGAGGACAGCTTGTTAAGGGAACTTGAAGCGACAAATTCTTTTATCGCTTTCTCGATAAAAAGGTTAGGATTTGCTAAAAACTCTTCTTTTTTCTCTTCCGGTTTCATACTTTAACACCTCGGGGGATATTAACCGTAATTTTTCACTTGTATTTTAACCTATCTTGCAGCGAGATTATATCATCGAGATTGTTTCAGTTTTAAAAGCCGAAAACCACCGCACAATCATATAAAATGGTTCCTTCTCAAACTGAGTGGGTAAGAAAAAATGAAGGTACATAGATTAAGACATATACGATGAAGGGTTCACCTGATGCGTCTTCTTTTACCCATTCCGACGAAAGTCGGAATCCAGTAATAATTCTGTGTACATTATGGCTGGTAAACGCAATGGAACACTATATGTTGGTTTCACGGGGGACCTTGTTCAGAGGGTTTATGCTCATAAGCATGATTTAGTTGAAGGATTCACCAAAAAATACGGTGTACATCTGCTGGTA
>JAUYHV010000322.1 GCA_030689845.1 Dehalococcoidia bacterium | reverse complement strand
CAGTTGGGGCATGCCGTTTACCACAAGCCCGACATCGAAGCTGGTACCCCCTACGTCGCTGGTGATTATGTTGGGGTATCCCAGTTCCGCCCCAAGTGCGGCAGCGCCGATAACTCCGCCTACACGCCCGGAAAACATTGTGAATACCGATTTCTGGCTTGCCGTCCGGGCGGTCATAATTCCTCCCATGCACCCCATGATATTTAATCCGTGCTTGTAGCCCATTTTCCGCAGGGTATTTTGCAGCCTGGAAATATAACCTGCCGTTCCAGGGCTGAGGTAAGCGTTCAGGGATGCCGTCGCCCCCCGTTCGTATTCCTTAATTACGGGGGCCAGGTCGCTGGAAATGGTTACAAACATGTCCGGGTAAAGTTTTTTAACGATGTCCCTGGCAGCCCTTTCATGGCTGGGGTTTATAAAGGACCAGAGGAAACATATAGCAATGGAGTTTATTCCCTTGTCGTGGAGGTCTTTAGCCGCCGAAGCAACTTCCTCTTCATTGAGCCGCACAACGACATCGCCTTCCCAGTCAATCCGCTCCGCTATGCCCTTGATAAACGGCCGCGGTACGATGGGCGTAGCCTTTCTCAGGTTAACGACGTTAATCAGTTCCTCTTCCACCAGGCCGGCGACTTTCTGGTGTACTCTTCCGATAATGAGGGCGTCTTCGTGACCCTTTGTAGTAAGCAAGCCTGTTTTGGCCCCGGTACGGGTTAAAAATGCGTTGGTGGAAACAGTAGTTCCATGTAGGAAGGCGGAAGTTTCACCCAGGACATGCTTTACAGACTCTCCTGACGGTTCGGTGGTAGCAGCGACGGCGTCTATAACTCCCCGGGCAAAATCTTTGGGTGTGGAGGAGGCTTTTCCCCAAATAAGCTGTCCGTCTGATTTCAGGATGACGCAGTCTGTAAAGGTGCCGCCGGTATCAACTGCAATAACGTTAGACAAGGTATTTCCTCCGTAAGTTATCTAATGCTTATATTGCTCAGAGCACGTATTACCATATCTGACGTGCTTACCGAGCCGAAGTGAATTTTAACCAGGGTTTCTGATGCGGCCTGGAGTTCCTGCGTTTTTTCCCAGGTGCAATCTTTGAGCAGAATGCACTGGTACTCGTGAAAAAAGGCGTCTCTTAACGTAGATTCTACGCAGACCGCTGTGGTAAGTCCCGCAAACATTATAGTTTCTATACCAAGGGTATTCAATATCAAATCAAGGTCGGTGTGGTAAAATCCGCTGTAGGTACGCTTGTTGTCAACAACGATATCACCTTTTTGCGGTTTTAACTCAGCAATGATATCGGCATTCCATGTGCCCCTGATAAGGGAACCGGTGGCCTGGTTTCCCCGGGGCCCGACTTTATCCCCCGGGCTGATAGTTCCCGGACGATGGACATATATTCTTGCCCAACTTTTTCCCATGTCGCTGAAGTCCTGGCGGTAATTATGCTGGGTGTAAATCACCTTTACCCCGGACTTGCGGCAGGCTTCAGCTACCCGTTTTGTTGGAGTAATGGTCAGGCGTGCCGGGGCTATATCAGCGACTTTCCGGGCCATCATTCCTTCCGGGTGGAGGAAGTCATTTTGCATGTCAATAATCAGGAAAGCTAACTTTTCAGGGTTAATTTCCATCTCAGTGGTAACTTCAGGCAAAGACCTGTAGTCGTGCTTAATGTACGTTGTTTCTATTTTCATCATGTTCCTCTCCTATAAACTTAAAAAAGACCGAAGGGTCTCTGGAAGTTCACAATTGGCTCTGCCTTTTGTGCAGGCAAATGTCAAAAGGAAAACGGAAACCATCAAGTTTAGAGAATGTCTTTCCACTTTGACTTAACCCTGTCGGCTAATTCCGGGCTAATTCGGATTTCAGCCGGGAATTCATCTTTCCACTCGTAGGGTTTGCAGGCATCTATGATGGCCCTGGAGTTAAAGTAGGCCTTTGAAGGTTTTCGGATCACAGGGTCCAGGGAGTTGCTGCGGCAATTTCGGATGATGTCTATATCCTGCACCGGGTCAGACCTGGTGCACAAAGCCCAGAGAACATCCTGGATATTCGTCGGGTCAATATCTTCATCGGTAACGATGACATATCTTCCCATGTTGGAGCCGACCCTGCTTTGAGTTGCCAGCAGGGCTGCCTGTTTGGCATGTCCGGCGTATCTCTGCCGGATAGAAACCGTTATAAACTGGCGTCCGGCTACTTCGCTTATCCATACTCCTTTCACATCGGGTATCCCCATCCTTTCCAGGTCATTGTGGAGCATCGCGCTTCTCAGGAGAACTCCGAAATAACTGGCGTCGCAGGGAGCTTTGTTGGGAGGGGAGCCAAGCAGTACGGGATTATTCCTGTAATATATACGTTCTATGTCAATCACCGGAGCCGGTTCTACTCCGCTTGCATAATAACCGGTCCACTCACCAAAAGGCCCCTCGTTCCTGAAATTACCCGGGGGACAACTGCCGGCAAGGACGATTTCGCTGTCAGCCGGTATCGGTAGTCCCGTGATTTCCTCAATTATCACATCGACCGGTTCTTCCAATATGGCTCCCATAAAGTTGTATTCGATTCCGGCCGGTACTTCAAGGGAAGCAACCCTGAAAACCAGGGGATGGTGCCCGATGGAAACTGCTATGGGGCACGCCTGCCCCTTCTCGTGGTATTTTTGGATGTGTACCCTGCTATGCTGCCCCGGTACAATAAGTATCCCCGAGGTATTTTTATCATGGACCATCATCCTGTAGGTCCCTACGTTGACCCATCCGTCATCCGGGTCCCTGGTAATGACGGCGTCAGCTGTGCCTATATATCTTCCCCCATCCAATTCATTGTATTTTGGGACGGGGAAGGCAAAAAGGTCAACTTCTTTACCTGTCTTAACATTTTCGAAAACAGTCCCTGTTTTAACCTCCCGGGGCTGATAACGGCTCCACGAGGCTTCCCATTCGGGGAGTTTACCCCTGATGACTTCAATGAGTTCCAGGTCATCATATCCCATACCCACATTCAATGTCAGCCCGACCAGCTTTGGGGAAGAAGTGGAACCGGTGAGAACGCGTAAACCTTCAGGATACCCTATAATCCTGTCAAAAAGCAGGGCCGGGCAGTTTCTCCTTCGGGCGTTTAAAGCGGTGAGTGCCCCGATTTCCAGGTTCCAATCCGCATTATTTATACGGCGTAATTCACCCAGTTCATCTACTTTTGCCAGCCATTTTCTGAGGTCTTCACTCATTGGCCTAAACCTTGCGTACCATGGTTACTGACATAGCAAAATATCACCCCATTTTTCCCTGACTCTCCTTGCCAGTTCCGGATCAATCCTGATTTCCTGCGGGAACTCCGTCATCCATTCATAAGGTTTGCAGGCATCAATAACGGCCCTGGAATTGTAATAGGCTGTCGACGGTTTTCTTATCATCGGGTCCAGGGCGCTGCTGCGGGTCCTGCGGATTATATCTATATCTTTTTCGGGATCCGACCGGGTGCACATTGCCCACAGAACTTCGTTTATATCAGAGGGATCGATGTCTTCATCCACAACGATTATATATCTACCCATGTAAGACCCGACTCTCCCCTGGGAGGCCAGCAGGGCCGCCTGCTTTGCGTGTCCGGCGTACCGCTGCTTTATGGATACGACGATGAGTTGATACAGTCCGGCTTCACTCAGCCATGCTCCCCTCACATCGGGGACCCCGCTTTGTATCAACTCGTTGGTCAACATGGCGCTTTTTACCAGTACGTGGAAGTAAGTTTCGTCGTGGGGCGGCAGGTCATTGTGGGAGCCCAGTAAAATGGGGTTATTGCGGTGATAAACACGCTCAACTTCAATAATAGGCGCAGGCCTCTCCTTGCTGGCATAATATCCGGTCCATTCTCCAAAGGGGCCTTCCTCAAGCATTTTGCCGGGGGGACACCAGCCGGCGATAACGATCTCGGCATCGGCAGGGATAGGAAGCCCTGTTACTTCCTCTGTTAAAGTCCTGACAGGTTCCCGTCCTATTATCCCTGCCAGGTTGTACTCAGAACCCGGAGCCACTTCTATGCAGGCTACCCTGAATAAAAGAGGATGGTGCCCAACAGATATGGCCACCGGGCAGCGTTCTCCCCTGGCATGGTATTTCTCGTAATGTATCCTGCCGTGTTTACCGGGTGAAATGTAAAAACCCGTAGTGTTCCTGTTATGGGCCATGATCCTGTAAGTTCCGAGGTTTACCTGACTGGTGTCGGGGTCCCGAGTGATGACGACGGACGCCGTACCGATATACCGCCCGATATCAAGCTCATGCCATCGGGGCACAGGAAACTCGAAGAGGTTAATTTCGCCCCCGGAATGGATGTTTTCCAGAATTGGGCCTTTTTCAACCATGACAGGGGGGAACTGGTCCAGGTGGTCGTCCCACTCCGGCAGTTTTTGTCTTAAAGCGTTGGAAAGTTCCATATCGCTGGAATTCTGTGGCAAATCCAGAACCAGCGCCACCAGGTTTGGAGACGAAGTGGAGTTTGTCAGCACACGGTTACCCCTGGGGTAACCGGTAACGTTATCAAAAAGCAGGGCGGGGCAATTCTTCCGCTTAGCGTTCAGAGCCGCTGCGGCGCCGATTTCAAGGTCCCAGTCAGCACCATCGATTCGCTTCAGATATCCAATCCCTTCTGCTTGTGCCAGCCACTCTCTCAGGTCTTGTGCCATAGCATCTCCTTACCGGGGGATATATTTTTATTATTAGGCGTGTAATTTGGCTTGAGTCGTGCGTTTACTGATTAATACCTGGTAGATGGTTACTACGGCAACCAAACCTATGCCAACGACATCGGCCAATATACCTGGAAAGATAAGGGCAATTCCGCCGCAAGCCAGGAGTATCCTTTCCAGAAAATTTGCCTTTTTCAACATCCAGCCTTCAAAAGATGCTGCCAAAGCGAAGATCCCGATTGACGAGGTAATCAGTACCCTGACTATGTACAACGGGTCCCCAATCAGTAATACGCCTGGCCTGTAAATAAACAAAAATGGAACGATATAACCGGCGATACCTAACCGGGATGCGGTGATGCCAACCCTCATGGGATTGGCTCCTGCCAGTGCCGCCGCAACGTATGCGGCCATGCATACAGGAGGGGTGATGAAAGAAATAGCGGCGAAATAAAAAACAAAAAGGTGAGCGGCCAACGGCAATACGCCCAGAGATGTGGCAGCCGGAACTATCATGACAGCCACGATTATGTACGAGGCAGTTACGGGCACTCCCATTCCTATGACCAGGCATAAAAGGGCGGAAATAATCAGGGGGGCCACAAGGCTGCCACCCGATATGGACGCGATATAAGAAGCTATCTGGCTGCTTATCCCGGTCCTGAACAGGACCCCCATCACTATGCCGGCGGCTGCGCATCCTGTGGCAACCACGATACCCAGGTGAGACGCATTGGAAAGAGAGTTCAAGATTTTTTTCAAAATCCCCTTCCGGCTTTCTTTAGCCACAAAACCGCAAGCCACGGTTGTGCCGATACCCCAGAGGGCGGCTCTCAAGGGGGTAAGGCCGAGGAGCAGGACGATAATTATCACTACCATAGGTACAAAAAATATCCCGCCTTCTTTGAGCACTTTCCTCAAGGGAGGCAGTTCGTTTCGGGGAAGCCCGATAAGTCCTGACTTAGCCGCAGCGAAATGTACCTGGCAGAACAGGGCTAAATAAAACAGAATAGCCGGGAAAAAAGCGGCAATGGCAATTTTTACATATGGAATTCCTGTTATAGCAGCCATGAGGAACACTGTTGATCCCATTACCGGGGGCATTATCTGGCCACCGGTTGAAGCCGTTGCCTCAACCGCTGCGGCAAAATAAGGCCGGTAACCCGCCCGTTTCATCATCGGGATGGTCATGGAACCAGTGGTGACGACGTTGGCGGAAGGAGCTTGGACGACGCTGCCGAGAAAACCGCTGGCTAAAACCGCTATCTTGGCCGGCCCTCCGGTGGAACGTCCGGCAAAGGCAAGGGCAAAATTGGTCAAGAATTCCCCACCCCCAAGTCCCAGGAACATGGTACCAAAAATAATGAAAGCGAACGCATACAGGGCTGAAATGCTTATAGGGATGCCCCAGATTCCTTCCTGGGAAAAGCTGACAAGGTCTATTATTTGTGTCACGGTTAGGCCGGGGTGCCACCATAAGCCGGATAGAAACCGGCCGAAGTAAGCGTACAACAGGGCTATAAGCACGATCAATACCAGAGGTATACCGATGCTTCTCCTGGTTGCTTCCATCACCAGAAACAGCAGAATGACACCGAAAAAAACATCCCAACCTCTCAGGGGGTCGATGAGTGGGTCCCTCAGGAAAATAAGCCGGTGTGAGCTGGCGATCATGTAAATCCCAGCTGAAAGGCTTAACAAAGTAAAGATAACGTCCGTTACAGGCAGTTTCTTTGATAACCTGCGGGAGAAGGAGTAAGTTAAAAACGTTATGGCAAGCAGAAGGGACAGGTGGCTGGCATTAAGAAAGAACTGCTCATATTTTCCGAATCCAGGTCCCCATAGGAAGAGATGGTAGAGGCTGATTCCCGCGCCAAAAGCAGATACCATGATGAGCAAAGAGCGCTTTTCCAGGTGCCTCGCCCCTCCGATATTTATAAGGAAAAGCAGTTTTTTTATCATGGTTCAGGCCTTTATATGACACCGCCAGGGCAGAGTATCATTTTATAAATTTCAATCATACCCGGGCGGAAGACAATATACTTATAACCAAACCTAAGGCGGCGGAAGGTATTGATTTGTACTTTCCTGCAAATAACTCAGGCTGATGTTTTTGTATACGATTTTAACGAAGAGTACCCGTTCCCATTTTGCTATTTAATGGCACCCTTTTCACGGTAATATTTCTCCGCGCCAGGATGCAAGGGGACGAATTTTCCGATGGCAGCTAAATTCTCCAAGTTCAGAACCTTGTATTGCGGAAAGGCGCTAACCAGGTAATTATGCTGCTCATCCAATGCCTTTACGACATTGTAAGCCACTTCATCGGCCATGTCCGCCCGGGCATAGACGCCATTTATTACAGCTACGCTGAGGACATCCTCTTTTTGCCAGTCGTAAGTACCCGCCGGCGTTACGAACCTGTAATAATAACTGCCGGGTGCGTTTACCATTTTATTGACGGCATCTTCGTCTAAAGAAAGAAGGTTGACTTCACGAGCCTGGCCCAGTTCAACAAAGAAAGGGTAAGGCACTACGTCGATGTTCATAAAGGCATCCGTAACACGGTCGGAGAAAAGCATCTTGGCCTGGCCGCTAAACACTTCCTGAGGATTTCCACCCCAGGATGTTATATCTTCAGGAGTAATACCATAGGCTTTGAAAATATCTTTGGTAATCACCACCGGGGACTGGCGGGGAGCGCCGATGGAGGTTTTCAGGGGGTATTTAGCCTGAATAATCTGGCTTAACTTCGTGAATCCCAGTTTTTTATCTATTAAAATCATGTGGGGCGTGGGATACTCGGTACTTATTGCCTTTAGAGTCATGGGCTTGTCAAAGGGGGGCGCACCTTTCAAGGCATCCCCGGCTACGTTCGTAGTTGCTCCGGCAACCAGGTCTCTCTCACCTGAAACGAGACGCCTGATACTTGCGGCACCCCCCGGTTCTGCCAGAAGTTTCACATCGTAGCCTGTGCCCCGTCTTATCGCCTCTGCATAAGCTTCAATTCTGTATTGAAGGGAGCCTCCGGCCGGACCGCCTCCCATGATAATTACCTCTTTTTTTGCCTGGCTGGGGGCTGCAGTTTTTACAGGCTGCTGAACACCTCCCTGTCCGGACGGCTGCACCGGGGCTGTTTTCTCGTTACCACTGCATGCAGCAGCTAACAGGCCAAATACCACTATGATAAGCAGTGAACACATTAAAAGTTTCTTCATTTTTTTCATCCTTTCTTGATGGCCTTAACAGAATCAAATTTCAACTTCGATAATGTCTTAGCTGTTTCGGAATATTATTTCGTAATTATTAACTGACACCATTGCTTTTTGTGGGCCGTACAAAAAAATTACCAATTAAACCCTCGGAAACATAACTAATTAACCGGGTTATTCAGCGATTACCAGGGGAATGGTGGCTATCACCGCGCCGTCCTCAGCCTGGGCGACAACAGTATAAGCTCCTGCCTTGACGTTGAGGCCCCGCAACCCGCCAAATCCTGTCATCGGAAGCTGGGCATCAATTGTTCCCGCTTCTCCTGGTATCCGGGCTTCAAACAGAAGGTCTTTCCCTTTGTCAACGCCTTTTACCCCCAGGATTATCCTTACACCTGGTGTAAAACCAGCCCCGTAAATGTCAACCGAAGCAGTGTCTTTCAGGACGGGATTGGGCACGACTACGAGGCTGGCACCCTTTCCTGTAGCTGCCGAGCCCTGGGGTCCCGAAGGCCCTGCCGGTCCTGGTGGGCCGGATTGTCCTGCAGGTCCGGTACAGGACAGTAATGCAAGGCACAGGGCAGTCATCAAAAACATGAGCAAAATGTGGCGGCTCGTTTCCCCGGTTCTGCGAAAAAATTTCATTTCGATGTCTCCTCTCCTGGCTCCAATCTCTTTTATCTTTAAGGATTATTGTAAAGATAAAAACTATCAAATGTCAATAGTGTTTACCCGTATCTTTCCCCCGGCGGAATTTCGGTTTCCGTATTTGTTCAGGGCCTACCCAGGGTTATCAGGGTTACACCCACGATGACGAACAGCGCCCCGACCACCACCCTGGGGGTCACCTTTTCCGTTCTTTTTAAAAATACGTGGGCCAGGACCACCGTGATAATGGGATAGGTGCAACTTATAGGGGACACGATAATTACCGGGGCGAAAGAAAAAGCGACGAACTGGGACCCCAGCCCGACAGAGGCTGCGACACCGGCTATCATGATAAATAATAACGCCTTTTTCTCTTTTTTAAAGATAGGGGAGAAATCCCTGGCTGCTATTGTGGACAGCATGATAGCCCCGGTCATGGTTGAAAACGTGGCTCCGACCAGCGGACTGGTAAGGTTGGAAACCCCGAATTTTATTAGAACGTGATTAGTGCCCCATAATAGGGCTGCCAGGAAGGAAAATACAAAACCTAAAATCATAGCCGTAATCCCAAACAAAACACCCTGGTGATTGTTTTTATTCTCAAAACGCTGCAGTAATATTTATTTTTAAAGAGCGAAAAGAAGCTCATGGGCGGTTGTTTTTTAATCTTTTTTTCCTTTTTCAACTTTCCCCTGTTTTGAACTCATAGTCAGGTAAAGCCCCACGACAACAAGGATAGTGCCTGAGATTATTAAAGTGTTGGGAACTTCTTTAAGAAAGATAATAGCCGTAATACTGGCAAAAAGGGGAGCGGCAGCGGTAATGGAAGTTGTCCTGGCAGCGCCGAGGCGCCGGATGCCGAGGTAGTTGAAAAACCTGCCCAGGGTAAAGCTTAATACCCCTACGAGGGCGAACAGCAGAACAGCGTTCCAGCCTGCCGAGACCAGTTCATCCCATTGTAAGAGGGAGGTTATTATGGCAACAGTGAGGAAACTGGCCACCACGGATAAAGCGGTCCCCGGCAGGACTTTCATTTTGTGTAAGCTGCCACCGACTAAAACTGCGCTCACTCCCCAGCCGATAGACGAAATTACCGCGAAGAAAATACCCAAAAATATTTCACTCCTGATATATGGCAGAGATTATACATCTACTCATTACAGGATACAAAGGCGTGCCGGATGGGCTGTCTCAGGGTGGGAGGTGATGAGTGGGGTAGTGTCAATATCGTAGTGAATCCTGGTTCTTCGTAGGGGCACGGCATGCCGTGCCCCTACTGTCACCCCGTCGCGATATATCGGGACTCCGTCTCGGAGAGCCTGTCGAGGGGTCTGGAAACAAGGAGCAAGGCAATGTGTAATCATGTTTATATAAATCTGGGCTGCTCTCAAAATAGATTTTTCGACTACGCCCTCTATTCTTCTGTCACCCCGAGCGAAGTCGAGGGGTCTGTTAACTATGAGCAGGATGACGCAAATGACCACTGAGACCTTCTGCCTTGGAGTAGATGCTTCGACTACGCTCAGCATGACAAAGGTGGTAGTACTCGGCATAGCAGGAGAAGAGGTCTCAGCATGACAAATAGTGAGGGTACTCAGAATTGCCATTCTTCCTGTAGTAATACAGTGAAAAATCCTCCTTAATCCCCCTTTGAAAAAGGGGGAAAAGTGCCCCTTCGAAAAATAAAGATTCTTCCGTTATTAAAAGGTGTATATCAAGCTTCTTCCTTTTGTAAAGGGCACGTATCAAACTTCTCCCTTTCGTAAAGGGAGATTGAGAGGGATTTTGGGGAGGGGATTTTAGAGGGATTTTTGTTTGAGGCGGTGGTTCTTAACCTGATCTGCCGAAGGTGATGAGAATCACTCCTAAAATAACGGATAAAGCTCCTAACAGGACTTTAAAAGTAACCGTTTCCGTCTTTTTCAGGAAAAGGTGGGCCAGGCCGGCGGTGAGGACCGGGTAACTGGCAGTGATGGGAGAAACGATGGTTACGGGAGCCAGGGAAAAAGCGATGAACTGGGCGCCGAAACCCAGGGAAGCCGCCATGCCGGCTATCAACACAAACATTACGGCCTTCTTCCTGGACTGGAAGAGGGAGTTGAAATCCCTGGCCACGATTGAGGATAGGATTAGCGCGCCTGTCATGGTGGATACGGTTGCACCCGCCAGGGGAGTGGTAAAACTGGTGACACCGATCTTTATCATTACGTGGGTGCCGCCCCAGAAGAATGCCGCGAACAGGGCAAAAATATATCCGGCTACCACGGGAGAACCCCGCATAAAGACCGTCCGGTGGTTTCAATGTTAATTTGATTTTTCTTATAGTTTTTCATCGTTTTGCACTTATTGTCGTATATACACCGCCGAGGACCAGCACCGTTCCCGCGATTACCATCAGGTTCGGTGTTTCGCCGAGGAAAATAATAGCCGACAGGCTGGCAAAGATAGGAGCTGACGCTGTTATCGAGGTGGTCCTGGCGGCTCCGATGCGCTGGATTGAAAGGTAATGGCACAGGCGGCCCAGGGCGAAGTTGAAAGTTCCGATAACAGCAAACCATAATATCCCTTTCAACGGGATAGAGAGGAGTTCGTTTCTCTGGAGGAGGAGGGTTAAACAGCCGACGGTCAGAAAACTGGATATCAGGGACAGGGCCGCACCCGGAAGGGGCTTCAGGTTGCGCAGGCCGTGGCCGACCAGGATGGCGCTCAGGGCCCAGCCAATAGAGGACAGGATAGCAAAGAAAATGCCCAACTTTTAGATAATTCCTCGCAAAATCACGGCGTATTATATCCCCCGGAATCGTCTGAAAGCAAAACGCCGCAGCCGGCGAAAGTTTCATGCTTTAATGACTCCATCTCTCGAAGCGTAGCAACGTTAACTTTAATGAATGAGTGTCAAATATGCCTCCACAGCCATCAAACTTTTCTCCATATTGGCGCTTATTTGCTTTTGTTGCGTAAGATTGTACAATTAGGCCGTACTAAACCGTAGCCCAACCCTTAAAGGATTTTTGCACAGTATGCAACGTGAGAAAAACCCATTCGACCGTGACCCGCGGACTGTCCCCCTCATACGATTTGTACTCCACAGCACCTCCTTGGCAGACGAAATACTGTCTCAAGGTGGCCCGGCTCATCGTTTAGTCAGACTCAATTGCTTCAAAGAAATTGAGGTTATACCTTTGCCTATAGCTAATAATGTCCTGCTCAGGAAATTTGCAGACGACGGCCTAGTATCTACTGAATACTATTCACACGAATCTGGGGTCGCACTAAGAGTGTCTAATGATTCGATTTATGATGTGATAAGTCCTTTCACAAAGCGCCTCCCTGATAATTTCTGGGAGCCAATCATCTGCGACAGTGAGGTGACTTTGGCGGACTTATTTGCCTCCAATATCGGTGACTTCTTGGTGGTTGCTATGACCGAGCCGAGTCTTAAACGCAAGGTGGCAAGGGACGCCATTATTACGGCTGAAAAGGCACTGGAAATAGTGCGTATTATTCTGACTGCTCATGGTCGCTACTATGTGGGTGATAGAATACCAATAAGTGAATCTTTGTATTATCTCTACCGGTATAGGAAACTTTTTAAGGGGTTCCAGTACGCTTGGACTGTTGCTGCCTATGCACATGGGAAGGGGTTATCTGAAAAGATTCATGACCATTTACTTAGCCTGGGAACACGTTTGGAATTCATCTGTAGAGCATATGATAAGGTAGCTTTCTTTTCTCTAAAGACAGCTAATTATGGTGACCAGAGCAAACAATTCTACCATTTAGTTTATTTCGTTATGCTAATCACGGGGGTATTTGATAGCTTGGCTCATATAATCAACGAATTTTATCACATGAATATAAATGAGCGAGAAAGCATAAGCCTGCGAACTCCTAAAGACGACAAAGGCCAAAAGCTAAGCAAGTTTTACCAATTGCTCCAATTAAAAAATGCGAGTCTATATGAATTCTTAGCCGAAGCAGACACCCAAAAAGATATAAAGACTTTTTATCCATTACGTGATTCCCTCCAACACAGAGAATTGCCAATAGGCGTGCAATTGCACCAGATTTCTGAATCGGGGAAGAATGTTTTTGAACTCAGTATCGAAACCGCTGTTGAGCTTAAAAAGAAATCTGATGTACTTAATTTTATAATCAGGGGTAATCCCTGCTTTTTAGATCCTCTTCCATTCATAAAATGGGCACAAGAAGTAACGATTACGCTAGTCAATCGCGTTTTGTTGTCTATTAATTGGGATTCAGTCTCCGTAACTCTGCCTGAAGATATCCAAGACAAAATACACGCAAGCAATGAGAGTTATGAACAAGGGTTTGGCCAGTTATTGGGGTGGCCAGAAGAGCCTCTATACTTTTGAGTTACGTACCCTAATTGTTCAATGGTAACTGTCTATGAGTAAACATTCAGCAATAGGGTGACCAGGGTAACAAATCATCTAATCGTGCAACTGCTTATTCCTCGACTAAGCTAAAGGCTAATTCGAACGTTCTGGTTCTGCCTGCCGTTCAGTGCTGCCCGTTAGTTCACAAAATTGGTTTTTGTAAGAAGTTCCTGCGGT